>CAYLPM010000440.1:0-15423 GCA_964385525.1 uncultured Gemmatimonadaceae bacterium | reverse complement strand
GTGCGTGTCCCAGGTTGCGGAGGAGCTGTCGGCGGACCTGATCGTCGCCGGTGCCCACGGCGAGCGGACCGGGATCTGGAAGATGCTCGGAGGTACGGCACACCACCTCCTCCAGCAGTCGACCCGACCCGTGCTCCTCGCCCGGGGGCTCCCGTCGTCCCCACCGCGGCGAATCCTCATGCCCCTCGATGACTCCCCGGCTTCGGCACGCGCGCTGGCGTGGGCCTCGATGCTGGCGCGGCAGCACGAGGCCGAGCTGATCGTACTTCACGTCGTCAATCCGGGCCTGCTGGGCGCCACCGAAATCGCCGCGTCCGAGCCCGAGCGACGGCGCGCAGCGGACGCGCTCGAGACGTCGGCGCGCGAATGGGCCATCACGCAAGTGCAGGAGCGCGCCCCCGACGTCGAGCGCACGCGCATCGAGATTGCACAGGGCGATCCCGGATTCGAGATCCTGGCGGCCGCGAAGGGCCACGATGCGGATCTGATCGTGATGGGGCGCCGCGGTTCCGGCGCCACGCGAATGGTGCTCGGGAGCGTCGCCGACTTCGTGCTCCGCAGCGGCACCACGTCCGTGGTCGTGCTCTCCGACGACGCCTGAGCGGGCGCGGCGACCCCCGCGCTCGCTCGTCTCACCCGTCGCGCGGGCGCCGTCGCGTCAGGTGGACCCGCCGCTCGTCGGACAGCGATCCGTGCGCCGCGTGTCCATGACGTGCACGATCTTCCAGCCATCGGTCACGCGGGCGAGCTGGAAAGCGTCGTAGCCACAGTGGCTGAACCGCGTGCCGACATAGAAGTTGTAGCCCACCCACACCGTCGCGAGGTTGTCGTCGATCCGCACTTCCGGATCCACCAGACGCTCGTCCAGGAGCTCGGTGGCCCGCGCGACACCGGTCATCCATTGCGCGATCTCGATCGTCGAGACCGCGGTGACGCCATCGCGCGTCTGGGTCACGGCGAGGCGCGCGTCGGGCGCGAAGGTGCTTCGCATCACCGCGGTATCGCGCGCGCGCATGCCGTCGAAGAGGCGCTCGACCACGCCGAGAACCTCGCGCTGTTCGGCGGTCGGAGGGCCATGGTGGGCGGCATGTTCGTCGGCGGAGTGCTGCGCCGGCGCGACGGCCGGAACGGTCGCGATCGAGAGCAGCGCGAAGAGTAGACGCATGAGGACACGAGGGTTCGGGTGACGGTCGTCGGGGTAATGAAACCTCGACAGGCGTGCGGCGACTGTCGAGGGGGGAGGGGCGAAGGGCCCGCTGCTGGTGACGAGCACCGGCCCGGCCGTACCGCGGACGCCGGGAGCCCCTCCTGCGCGCTGGGGCAAGCCCTCACCGCGCCCACGCACCACTCACGTCACGCCGGCAGCAACTCGCACCATTTCGGTGGCTGGTGCCTCGTACGCCGGGGTAGGTTGGCGCATGAATTCCAGAAGCGTCGTATTGGCACTCACCGGTCAGGAGTCCGCACCGAGGCCGGGACCGAACGGGGTGGGGGCGGCCCATGTGGATCAGCGATCGGACGTGATGCTCGACGGCGACGACGACGACCGCGGGGACCGGCGCGCCGCGCACGTGCTGGCGTACGTGCTGGTCTCGGCCGGCGAGCAGATACATGTCGTGCCGGCGTCTGCCGGCAGCGAGTCGGTGCGACAAGGGCCGTCAGCGCTCAGTCTAGACACGGTCGCGGCGTTGCTCGAGCGAGCTGCGGCGTCTCTGCGCGACGGGAGCGGGCGCGCGATTCACGCGGCGGCTCCGCGTCACGCCGAGCCAGTGCCGCGCGCGGCGACGGCCGCTCCCGAGCGACTGCGCCTCGGTCAGCTCGAGATCCTTCCCGAGACCCGCCTGGTCCTGCGCCAGGGCGATCCCGTTCCGCTCTCGCGAATCGAGTTCGATCTCTTTCTGGCACTCGTTCGTCGGGCCGGCCGCCCGGCGACCCGATTGGAGCTGGTGCGCGAAGTCTGGGGATTCGGCGCCGCCGTGACGAGCCGCTCGGTGGATACGCAGATCTACAACCTGCGCCACAAGCTGGAGGAAAACCCTGGCAACCCGCGCCACCTGCTGACGGTGAGCGGCGTCGGGTATCGCGTGGTGCCGTAGAAGGGCCGAGGAGCCACGCGCACCTCGTTGATTGCGAAGTGCGCAGTGTGAGCGCGTGGGAGGGTCCCCGTCACTGGCGCCCCTCACGCCCTGCACACTGCGCGCTTTGCGTTTCGACCCGACCCCTCGACGTGTCGCCTACCGCTCCGTCCGCGCCGGCTCCGGCGGCTTCGCCGGACCGATCCCATCCGGATCGAAGTGGCGCTTGTGGCCGAGGATCAGCGCGTACGACCATGTCGTCAGGCCGAGCACGAAGACCCAGCTCAGCGTCATGAAAATGATGGCACCCGTGGACATCACCGCCTCCTAGAGCTCGACCTCGATGAATCCCTTGCGATCATCGTACCGGTTGCGCTTCCAGGCGAGGCGAACCAGCACGAAGGCGACGACGAAGAACCCGATCATGAGCACGCGCGACGCCAGCAGATAGGGCGCGGCCTCGGCCGAGACCCCTTCCATGCTCAACTTTGGCACCGCGTCCTGCCATCCCCAGGTGAGCAGGATGATGACGATGTAGAGCGGCGTCACGTACGTCATGATAAACTTGAAGATCGACGGAATGCGGATGTCCGCACCCTGATGGAGCGAGCGCCACGCATTCTCGGGCTTGAAGATCCACATGAAGATGACCGTCTCGAGCACGGCTACGAGCACGAGCCCGAACGTGCCGCCCCAGAAGTCCCAGTCGTCGAGGACGCCATGGCGCAGCCAGAAGATGTGCATGACGCCGAAGAACAGCACGACGGCGCCCAGGCCGAAGGCCACCTTCTCGCGCTTCATGCCGAACTCCTCCCGGAAGAACGCCATGATCGGAGTGGCCATCGCGACCGAGCTGGTGATCCCCGCGAAGAAGAGCAGCCCGAACCACATGAACCCGAGCAGGTGGCCGAGAGGCATCTGCTGGAAGACCACCGGCATCGTGGCGAAGCCGAGATTGAACGAGCCGGACTGTGCGATCTGCATCGCGCCCGCGACGCCGAAGAAGGCCACGGCCGCCGGGATCGCTATCGAGCCGCCGAGGACGACTTCGGCCGTTTCGTTCGTCGCCGCCGTCGCGACGCCCGAGAGTACGATGTCGTCCTTCGTCGAGAGGTAGGACGCGTAGGCCTGGAGCGTCCCCATCCCGACGGAGAGGGTGAAGAAGATCTGCCCCGCGGCGGCCAGCCAGATGCCGCCCTCCGAGAGCCTCGAGAAGTCGGGATTGTAGATGAACTGGAGGCCGTCGACGGCCGTGGCCCCCGTCTCGTTCGCCGGCAGAAAGAACACCGAGATGGCCAGCACGAGGGCGAACAGGAAGAGAATCGGCATGCCGATCTTCGCGAGCTTCTCGATCCCGCCCGAGATCCCCTTCGAGACCACCCAGATGTTGATCGTGAGCGTGATGAAGAAGAACAGGAACGGCTTCCAGGCGCCGTGGATGCTCGGGTCGGCAATGTTCTGATAGGATTGGAGATAGCCCGTCATCGCCTCCTGCGTCGTGTTCCCGAAATAATCCTGGGTCAGCGATGCATAGGCGAAGAACATCGTCCAGCTCTCGATGTACGTGTAGTAGATCAGGACGATCATCGGGATCACGAGGCCGATCATCCCGAGGTACTTCGCTGCCGGGTGATGCCAGATCGCGGCGAACATGCCTGGAAGGTGTCCGCGCCGATATCGCCCCGACTCGCGGCCGATCCCCCACTCGATCCACATCAGCGGGATGCCGAGGAGGAGCAGCGCGACGAAGTACGGAATCATGAATGTGCCGCCGCCGTTCGTGGCGGCCTGGGTCGGGAATCGAAGGAAGTTGCCGAGACCGACTGCATTCCCCGCCATCGCGAGGATGAGACCGATCCGACTCCCCCAGGCTTCATGGGAGGTGCTGCCGCTGGTGCTCAAGTGGTCTCCGGAACGGGGTTCGCGCGGCCAGGCAGAGAACCGCGTGTACGAGCCGCCGGAGAATCTGAGTGGGCCGCCGGGAAAGGCAAGAGGGCGGGAGGGCTACCGGTAGCCGACCGCCTGCATGGCGAACAACTCGCCGTACAGCCCCCCTTTTGCGACCAGCGCCTCGTGGGACCCTTCTTCCTCGACCTCGCCGTTCCGGAGCACGATGATCCGGTCGGCCATCCGGACGGTCGAGAAGCGGTGCGAGATGAGGACGGCCATGCGGCCCGCGACGAGCTCGGAGAAGCGCAGGAAAACCTCGTACTCGGCGCGTGCGTCCAGCGCCGCGGTCGGCTCGTCGAGGATCAGAACCTGCGCGTCGCGCATGTAGGCGCGGGCGAGGGCGATCTTCTGCCACTCGCCGCCCGAGAGATCCACCCCGTCCTCGAACCGGCGTCCGAGCATCTGACGATAGCCGCTCGTGAAGCGTGGCAGCAGGGAGGCCGCGAGCGACTTCTCGGCCGCAGTGCTCAGTGGTGCGGGAATGTCCGCACCATCCCCGTTCGCGGGGGCGTCCAGGTAGTCCCGCACCGTCGCGATTCCGCCGACGCCGATGTTCTCGTCGAAGCGCATGTCGAACCGCACGAAGTCCTGGAAGATCACGCCGATCGCGTTGCGGACCTCGGAGAGGTCGTACTCGCGCAGATCGACGCCGTCCAGAAGGATGCGGCCTTCGGTCGGATCGTACAGCCGGGCGAGGAGTTTGGTCAGCGTCGTCTTCCCCGCGCCGTTCTCCCCCACGAGCGCCACCCGCTCGGCGCGTCCCAGCCGCAGGTGGATGTGGCGGACGGCCCAGCGTTCGCTTCCCGGATACTGGAAGCCGACGTCCTCGAACACGAACCCCTCGCGGATCGGCCGCGGCACCGGCCGGGGGTTCGGCGGCGAGGTGATTGTCGGCTGCATCTCGAGGAACACGAACAGATCGCGGAGATAGAGGCTCTGCTCGTAGATCCCGCTCGCCGTCATCAACAGCCGCTGGATGAGATCACGGCTGCGCGCGAACGAGCCCGCGAGAAACGTGAGCGTGCCGATCGTGATCGCCCCTTGTACGGCGCGCACGATGATCAGCGCATACGCGCCGTAATAGCCGACGGTCGCGAACACCGAGAGCCCCGTCCCGATGATGCCCTTCCGGATCGACAGTCGGCGATTCTCATGATAGAAACGGTCCGCGAGCACGCGGTAGCGTTCGGTGAGCCAGGGCGCCAGGCCGAACATCTGGACTTCCTTGGCCGTCCGATCGCTGGCGCCGACGAAGCGGAGGTAATCCAGTTGTCGGCGCTCGGGCGTCCAGCGAAACAGGAGCGAGTACTCGAGCGATGCGAAGTGGGTCTCTCCGAGAAAGCTCGGAATGATCGCGACGGCGAGCAGCAGGAGAAGCCACGGGTTGTAGGCCGCGAGCGCCGCGCCGAGAGTGAGGAGGGTGAGGGAATCCTGCGCCATCGTGAGAATCTGCGCGAGCAGCCCGATGCGCCCGACCGTCTGGCGTCGCGCCCGCTCGAGGTGATCGTAGAACGCCGGGTCCTCGAACTGCGCCAGGTCGAGGGTGGCCGCATGCTCCATCAGGCGCACGCTCACCCGGTTGGAGAAGAGGTCGCCGAGCAGGCTCTCGATGAGCGCCGAGGCGCGCGAGAGGATCTCGCCGACGAGGACGATCCCGATCTCCAGCGCGACGAGACGCCAGATCGTGTCCAGCTCCACGGTGCCGGCACGCGCTGCAATGACGGCATCGATGATGAGCTTGCCTACCCAGAGCGCCGCGATCGGCACGAACGCGCGCACGATCCGCAGCACGATCATCGTGGCCGTGAAGCCGCGATGGGTCGTCCACACCAGTCGAAGGAGGGGCGGCACGTAGCGCAGCGCGGCCAGCCGCTCGCGAAAGTTCGGCTGCCCCGCGGTGTCGTCGCGGCGGCGGGGTGGCCGCGGCAGTGGCGGATGCGTCATGCCCGTAAGATAGAGCGACGTCCGTCACGGCGGCCCCGGCAGCTCTTCACCGAGGCATTCGGCCCCCCGACCGCAGGGATGCTCAGCGCGCTCGGCGGATCCGCTTGACGTTCGCCTGGAACTGGTCGTCCGGGTGCCCGCAGTGCTGCTTGGCGCGATAGACATCCTCGAGCACCCAGCCCGCGGGGATCGGCGCGATCGCGCAGACCTGCATCGTCACGCCGACCGGCTTGTTGTCGTAGCGCTCGATCGCCCAGACGTTGTAGAGGTTGAGAACGGCCGGGTCGCTGCCCCCGCACATCTCGCCGCTGCGAACGTCGTCGACGAGGATCCAGCCCTCGGGGATCGCGGCCCCGCGGCAGATGATCTGCCGGTCGTTCATTGGCCGCTGCGCGACGCGCGGTGGCGACTGGAGCTCGGCTCTCTGCGCGTGCGCCCCGGGCGTCGGGAGGAGCACTGTCAGCAGAGCCAGAACGAGCATGCGCACGTACATGATTTGCCTCCAACGGCAGCATGGTGCCGAGCGTACTTCGGGTGCGCGGACGCGAACCTCATATATTGACCGGCCACGTACTCCTCCGCCAGTCGAACGGGGATTCGCGTCCCCCGTGCACGCGCGTTAGGTTGGTGGCCGTGACATCGCGTCCGGCCCCCACGACAGGACGCGCCGACGGTCCGCCAGGTTTCGCGGTCTCCTCACTCCCCTCCGTACCATGAAGGCAATTCGACTCGCCACGCTGCTCCTGTTCGCTGCGGCCGCGACGGTCGCCGCGCAGAGCTCGGCCAGAAAGCCGATCACGCAGGACGTCTACGAGATCTGGCGCTCCGTTCAGGGCGCCACGTTGTCGAACGACGGACGCTGGGTCGTCTACTCGCTCGTGCCCGCCGTCGGCGACGGTGAGCTCGTCGTTCGCAACACGCAGAGCGCGACGGAGTTCCGTCAGCCGCGCGGCTTCATCGCGCGTCCGTCGCCGCTCCGCCGTCCCGGAGCGGGTGGAGGCGGCGGCGGTCCGGGAGGGGCCGGTGGCCAGGCGCAGATCACCGCGGACTCGCGTTTCGTGATCTACACCGCGCAGCCGCTTCGCGCCGAGGTGGAGCAGGCGCAGCGGGAGCGGCGGCGCGGATCGGACCAGCCGCGGGGGCACGTCGGGATCCTCTCGCTCGCCGACGGACAGGTGACGCGCCTGCCGGGCGTGCGGACGTTCCGTCTGCCGGAGGAGTCGGGGAGATACGTGTTCTACCAGCCCGCCAGTGACAGTGCGGACCGGGACAGCACCGAGCGCGGCCGGGCGCCGGGAGCGGCCGCCGCCGCGCCGGGGGGACGCGCTCGACCGATCGCCGATTCCACGGAGCGCCGACCGCGCAAGGAGTTCGGTGATCCGCTGATCATGCGGGAGCTGGCCACCGGCACCGAGACCACGATCGACGACGTCCTCTCCTACGTCGTCGATGACAGCGCGAAGGTGCTGGTGTACGCCGTCTCGTCGCGCACCGGCAGCCAGGATGGCGTGTATGTGCGCGCGCTGGCGAGCGGGGCGGTCACGCCGGTCATGACCGGCGAGGGCAACTACAAGAATCTCGCGCTCGACGAGAGGGCGTCGCAGCTCGTGTTCGTCTCGGATCGCGACGAGTACGGGCAGGACGACGCGCGCTACACGGTCTACCATACGGCGCTGCGCACCCCGCGCCCGCAGGCGGTGGTGACGTCCGCGACGGCCGGCGAGAATCTGATCGTGGCGGATCGCGGCCGACTCGACTTCAACCGTGACGGGACCGTGCTCTACGTGCCGCTCGCGCCGCCGCCGATGGACTCGATCCCCGCCGACTCGCTCGCCGACAAGGCCGTATTCGATCTATGGCACTATCAGGATCCGAAGCTTCAGCCGCAGCAGCGACTGGAGGCCAACCGCGAGCGGAACCGCACCTACACGGCCGTCTACCACCTCGGCGCGAAGCGTCTCGTGCGGCTCACGAACGACAGCATCACGAACGTCACCCTCGCAGAGGATGGGCGCGTGGGCGTCGCCAACTCGAACCTCGAGTACTCCATCGAGGCGATGTGGGGTGAAGGCGGCACCGACGTGTACGCCATCGACGCCGTCACCGGCGCGCGCACCAGGGTCGGCGAGCGCGTGCGCTCCGGCGGGCAGGTCTCGCCCGGCGGCAAGTACATCAGCTACTTCGACGACGGGCACTGGCACGTCTACTCGTTCGCGTCGAAGAAGGTCGTCACGCTGACCGAGCGCGTGCCGGACATCAGCTTCCAGCAGGAAACGTGGGACACGCCGAGCGAGCCCGGCGCGTGGGGCCTCGCCGGGTGGACGAAGGATGATGCGTCCGTGCTCATCTACGACCGCTTCGACATCTGGGAGTTCGATCCGGCCGGCTCGCGCGCGCCGCGCGTCGTCACGGATTCGGCCGGGCGCCGGAGCTCGACGGTGTTCCGCTACGTGAATCTCGACCAGGAGGAGCGCTTCATCGATCCGGCCCAGCCGTTGCTGCTCCGCGCGCTCAACGAGCGGACGAAGGCGGCCGGGTTCTGGCGTGATCGACTCGGTGTCGTGCGGGCGCCCGAGCAGATCCTGATGGCGGACAAGAGCTTCGGCACTCCTGAGAAGGCGCGTGATGCCGACGTCTTCCTGCTCACCCAGTCCACCTTCCGCGAGTTCCCGGACTTGTGGGTGGGCCCGAGCCTCACGTCGCTCACGAAAGTCTCCAACGCCAACCCGCAGCAGAGCGAGTATCGCTGGGGCTCGGCCGAGCTCGTCAGCTGGCTCAGCGCCGACGGTGTGCCTCTCCAGGGCATTCTGTACACGCCAGAGGATTTCGATGCGAGCCGACAGTACCCGATGGTCGTGTACTTCTACGAACAGCTGAGCGACGGACTCCATCGCTACTCGAATCCCGCCGGGCGCAACACGGTCAATCCCACCGTGTATGCGTCGAACGGGTATCTGGTGTTTTTCCCCGACATCTACTACGAGGAAGGCTTCCCGGGTCCGAGCGCGATGAAGTCGATCGTCCCCGGCATCCAGTCGCTGATCGCGAGGGGGTTCGTGAACCCGAAGGGGATCGGCATCGCCGGGCAGTCGTGGGGCGGCTATCAGGTCTCGTACATGGTGACGCAGTCGAGGTTGTTCGCGGCCGGATTCGCGGGCGCGCCGGTGGCGAACATGACGAGCGCCTACGGCGGGATCCGCTGGGGCAGCGGCCTGGCGCGCGCGTTCCAGTACGAAGCGACGCAGAGCCGTATCGGCGGATCGATCTGGGAGTATCCGATGCGCTACATCGAGAATTCGCCGCTCTTCCACATCGATCGGGTCGAGACGCCGCTGCTGATCATGCACAACGATGAGGACGGCGCGGTGCCTTGGTACCAGGGCATCGAGCTGTTCGTGGCGCTGCGCCGCCATGGGAAGGAGGCCTACCTCGTGAACTACAACGGGGACGACCACAATCCCACCAAGCGTGCCAACCAGCTCGACATCGACATGCGCATGCAGCAGTTCTTCGGGCACCACCTGCGCGGCGACCCGGCGCCGGACTGGATGAAGAACGGCATCCCGTTCCTTCAGAAGGGGCGCGACCAGATCGCCACCCAGGCGGAGCAGCCGACGATCACGCCTTGACCGCACTCTCGAAGTGGTCGGTGGTCTGCCGTCAGTGGTCAGCGAGCTCGCGCGACGATCTCACTGCACCGATCGCAGACCACTGATTGTTTCGCTGGTTCACTGATCCGGCATCCGACCGACCGAGGCATGCTCGACCCGATCGCCCGCTTCCAGGACCTGCTCGTCGCGGCCGAGCGCGTGGATCGCGCGCTGCTCCCGGAGCCGACGGCGTTCTGCCTGGCAACCTGTGACGCCGCCGGACGCCCGTCCGCGCGCATGCTGCTCCTCAAGGGCGTCGACGCGGACGGGTTCGTCTTCTACACGAACCTCGAGAGCCGGAAGGGCGTGGAGCTCCTCGCCACCCGGCGTGCCGCGCTCTGCTTCCACTGGCAACCGCTGGAGGTGCAGGTGCGGGTCGAGGGATCGGCGGCACCCGTTACGGACGCCGAGGCTGACGCGTACTTCGCATCGCGTGCGCGCGCGAGCCAGCTCGGTGCGTGGGCATCGGAGCAGAGCCGGACGCTCGAGGATCCCCGCGACCTCGAGAAGCGCCTGGCCGACTTCGAGGCGAGGTTTGCCGGCGTTGCCATTGCGCGCCCGCCCCACTGGTCAGGGTTTCGGTTGACGCCGGAGCGAATCGAGTTCTGGCGCAATCGGCCGAGCCGTCTGCACGAGCGGGAGCTGTACGAGCGGGATGGCGTCGGACCGTGGAGCGTGGAACGGCTGTACCCCTGACGAGCGCCACGTCGATGCGGCGCGGCACTCTCCGTGCGCGTCGGACGTCGAAATGCCGTCGCCCGGTTCCACGCACCCGACCGCCCCCTTAGAATTCGCCACCATCATGGCCACCCGCATCGAAGCTCCTGTCGTCGGGCCTCCGCAGCGCTGGACGATCGAGGATTCTCGCACCCTGTACAACATCGAGGGGTGGGGCGCGAGCTTCTTCGACATCAACGATCGCGGCCACGTCGTGGTGCGCCCCGACAAGGAGCGCCCGGAGAGGGAGCTCGATCTGTTCGAGCTCGCGCAGGACCTCGAGGAGCAGGGCGTCGCCCTCCCGGTCCTCCTCCGCTTCGCCGACATCCTCCGCTCCCGCATCGAGGCGCTGAGCACGCGCTTCGAGGGCGCAATGCGCGAGTACGATTACGACGGCGGCTACACGACCGTCTACCCGATCAAGGTCAACCAGCAGCGGCACGTCGTGGAGGAGATCGTCGAGTTCGGGCAGACGCACGGGGTCGGGCTGGAGTGCGGAAGCAAGCCGGAACTGCAGGCGGTGCTCGGGCTCAGCGAGGCGACCGACCACCTCATCGTCTGCAACGGCTACAAGGACGAGGAGTTCATGCGGCTCGCCCTGATGGGCCAGAAGCTCGGCCACCGGGTGTACATCGTCCTCGAGCAGCTCAGTGAGGTGGATGTCCTGCTCCAGGCGGCCGAGGCGATCGGCGTCGTCCCGACGGCCGGCGTGCGCATCAAGCTGACCTCCACCGGCTTCGGACGGTGGGCGCAGAGCGGAGGCGAGAAGTCCAAGTTCGGCCTCACCAGCGCGCAGCTGATCAAGCTCGTCGACCGCCTGCGCGACGAGGGCAAGCTCGACATCCTCAAGCTCATCCATTTCCACCTCGGGTCCCAGATCACCGACATCCGGTACATCAAGACCGGACTGCAGGAGATCACGCGCTTCTACGCCGAGCTGCGCGGCCTGGGCGTGGACATCACGCACGTGGACGTGGGCGGCGGGCTGGGAGTCGATTACGACGGCACGAACTCGACCTCGAACGCCAGCGTCAACTACTCGCTCCAGGAATACGCCAACGACGTGATCTACACGATCGCCGAGGCGTGCCGCGAGCTGGAGCTCCCGATGCCGCACATCATCAGCGAGTCCGGCCGGGCCCTCACCGCGCACCACGCCCTGCTGCTGCTCAAGGTGATCGACGTCGAGTCATCCGCGGAGCCGGCTCTGCCGAGCCTCTCCGACGATGATCATCCGCTGCTGCACGAGATGCTCGCCGACTATCAATCGTTGCAGCAATCCGGGCTGCCGGTACGCCGTGTGCGGGAGATCTACCACGACGCGACATTCGACAAGGAGCGCGCGCAGCAGTTCTTCCAGAGCGGCGTGCTGACGCTGCGCGGGCGGGCGATGGCGGAGCAGTTCTACTTTGCCACGATCAACGCGCTCTCGCGCATCGTCAACGCCGATCGCGAGGAGTTCGCCGACATCGTCGAGGATCTCGATGCCACGCTGGTCGACCGCTACTTCTGCAACTTCTCCGTCTTCCAGTCGCTGCCCGACAGCTGGGCGATCGACCAGCTCTTCCCGATCATGCCCATCCACCGGCTCGAGGAGGAGCCGGCGCGCCGCGGGACGCTCCAGGACGTGACCTGCGATTCCGATGGCAAGATCGACCGCTTCGTCGGCGACCGGGGCGGACGGCCGAGTCTCGAGCTGCACGCGTTCCGGGAGGGCGAGGACTACATGCTCGGGATCTTCCTCACCGGCGCCTACCAGGAGATCCTCGGCGATCTGCACAATCTGTTCGGCGACACCAACGCCGTGCACATCCGGCTGTCGGCACGCGGCTACGAGATCACCGACCTCGTCCATGGCGACACCGTGACGGAGGTCCTCAACTACGTGCAGTTCGGCGCCGCCAACCTCCTGGGGACCTTCCGGCGCAAGGTGACGAGCGCGAAGGGCATCTCGCGCCAGGAGGCCAACACCTTCATCGCCGAGTACGTCGCGGGGCTCGAAGGGTACACGTATCTGGAGGGTGAGGCGGCGAGCTGACGAGCGCCGCGATCGGCGTCGGAGTGACCGGCGCCCCGACTGGACGGATGGGAGACATGCACGAATTTTCGTTCTCGGCGCTTCTACTCGCGCTGGTCGCGGTGATTGTGGCGACCAAGCTGCTCGGCGAAGCGGCGCAGCGGATCGGTCAGCCAGCGGTGCTCGGCGAACTGCTCGCCGGCGTGATTCTCGGTGGATCGCTGCTCGGCATCCTCGATCCCGGGGATCCGGTAATCCACGCGTTCGCCGAGATCGGCGTGCTGGTGCTGCTGTTCGAGATCGGGCTGCACACCGATCTCCGCGCGCTCGTGGGTGTGGGCAGCGCGGCGCTCACGGTCGGCGTCGTCGGCGTCGCGCTCCCGTTCATCGCCGGCTACCTCGTCGCTGTCGCCTTCGGGCTGGGCACGATCTCGGCCATCGTCTGTGGCGCCGCGCTGACCGCGACGTCGATCGGCATCTCGGCCCGGGTCCTGTCCGACCTCGGCGTCCTCAACACGAAGGAAGGCCAGGTCGTGATCGGGGCCGCGGTACTGGATGACGTCGTCGGCCTGATCATCCTCTCCATCGTTACCGGCCTCGCGGGCGGCGCCGCGGTGACGGTCTTCGGGGTGGCGCGCACCACTGTCGTCGCGATCGGCTTCATCGTGGTCGCCCTGCTCGCCGGGCGGCTGCTCGTCCCGCCGATGTTCAAGATCGTCGAGCGCATCAAGGTGTCCGGGTCGCTCGGCCTCATCGCGCTGGCGTTCGCCTTCGCGCTCGCCTGGCTGGCCGATGTCTCGGGCTCGGCCATGATCATCGGCGCGTTTGCCGCCGGGCTCGTCCTGCACGGGACGCCGCAGCGCCGCGAGATCGAGAGATCGACGACGACCATCGGCTTCTTTTTCGTGCCGATCTTCTTCGCCGCGGTCGGCGCGCAGGTGGATCTCGGCTCTCTGGCCGACCCGCGAGCGCTGGCGATCGGCGGAGCTCTGATCGCCGTCGGCGTGCTCGGCAAGTACGTGGCGGGATTCGCTCCATTCTGGATGGAGGGGAACAAGAGCATGATCGGCGTGTCGATGGTCCCGCGCGGCGAGGTCGGGCTCATCTTCGCGCAGATGGGGCTCACGTCGGGCGCGTTCGACACGCAGCTCTTCAGCGCGGTGACACTCATGGTCATGGTGACCACGTTCCTCGCGCCCGTCCTCCTGGGCCGGATCGTCAGGACCGGCGGCGTCCAGAACCTCCGGGACCAGCCGGGCGACGGTGGCATCGACGACCTGGTCGCCGGAGCGTCGCGGCGCCCCGATGCCGACCAGCCGCCCGCCGCTGCGACGACGCCGGACACGCTCTCGACGCCCGAGCCCGATCCTCACGGCTGAGTGGGGCGGGCTCCGCACCCGACGACAGAACCCGATCGCCCCGCCGAGCGGCGCGCCGCTCAGCGGCCCTTGCGCGCCTGCTCGAACCGCTTCGACACGGCGGGCCAGTTGACCACGTTCCACCACGCGCTGATGTAGTCGGGTCGGCGGTTCTGGTACTTCAGGTAGTAGGCGTGCTCCCAGACATCGAGTCCCAGGATCGTCGTACGTCCATCCATCAGTGGATTGTCCTGGTTCGGCGTGCTGTCGATGGTCAGCTTGTTGCCGTCGACGATCAGCCACGCCCAGCCCGATCCGAACCGGCCGGCGCCGGCCGCCGCGAACTGTTCCTTCATCTTGCCGAAACCGCCGAAGCTCTCGGCGATCGCATCGCCAAGCGCGCCCGAGGGCTCGCCGCCGGCGTTCGGGCCCATGACCTCCCAGAACATCGTGTGATTCCAGTGTCCGCCGCCGTTGTTCCGCACCGCCGTGCGAACGGCCTCGGGCGCCTTGGCGACGCTGCGCATCAGCTCATCGAGCGATTTGCCCTGCAGCTCCGGCGCCTTTTCGACCGCCGCGTTGAGATTGTTGACGTAGGCCTGGTGATGCTTCCCATGGTGAATCTCCATGGTGCGCGCATCGATGTGCGGCTCGAGCGCGCTGAAGTCATAGGGCAGGGGAGGCAGGGTGTGCGCCATGCTCGTTCTCCGTGAGTTCACACGTCCCATCGACCAGTACGAGACCGGCACCCGGCCGGCCAAGAGTGTTCCCGCGCGCAATGCGCGTGCCGTGCGGCACGGCGCGCCGCAATGTAGCCCCGCCGGACTCACGGCGCATCGATCGCGCGAGCGGTCCGGGCGATCGATCCGCGCGAGCGATCCGGGCAGCGCGCTCTTCGCGTCATCCGGACGCGAGCCTGATCACGTAGAACCCACCGATCAGGAGCACGACGAACACGATCGTGAGCACGTTGAAGTACCGGTCGATGAAGGCCTTGACTGGCTGACCCCAACGGTAGATCAGCGCCGCGACCGCGAAGAAGCGCAGCCCCCGACTCGCCGCCGAGATCACGATGAACGGCAGCATCGGGATCGTGAACGCGCCGGCGGCGATCGTGAAGACCTTGTACGGAATGGGCGTGAGTCCGGCGGTGCCCAGCGCAAGAACCAGGTTCTCGCGGTACAGGTTCCCGACGTGGTCGAACTTCTCCATCGCGCCGTAGAACTCGAGCACGGGCCGCCCTACCTCCTCGAAGAGCAGTAGTCCGATGTAGTACCCCCCGATGCCTCCGAGGACCGAGGCAATCGTCGTGAGAAAGGCGAACCAGAACGCGCGGCGTGGGCGGCCGAGCGACAGAGCCATCAGGAGCGGGTCCGGTGGGATCGGAAAGAAGAACGACTCGGTGAACGAGAGCGCGAAGAGGGCGATCGGTCCCGAGGGACGATCCGCCCAAGCGAGCACCCAGTCGTAGAGCCGCCGCAGAGGACCGACCTTGCGGGCCGGCACGTTCGTGGTGGCACGAGCATCATCCATGGGGAGGAATCGTCGTTAGCGTCGAGGCCGCTCCGCGGGCGAGGCGCGGTCGACGCGCCGCCTGTGCGGGAAGGGTTTCGGGCACCCTCCGGGGCCGGCGCCTGAACTTCGACGGTCGGCGACGACGGGTCAACTCTTGCTTGGACGACGGCATGCTACTTCCTACCTGCCCGGTCGGT
>CAYLPM010000439.1:0-2129 GCA_964385525.1 uncultured Gemmatimonadaceae bacterium | reverse complement strand
GCACGAGCGCGGGCACGAACGCGATCGTCAGGGAGACCGCGATGACGATCCAGTCCAGGAGGGCGAGTTGCATCGCTGGGACGATACAGCGGGAGGGCGGCGAGGTCGAGCCTGCCGGCCGGTCGGCTTGTCGTATTCCGGGCGGCTGCTACGCATCAGCCATTGCCAGATGTCCGAATCGGTGCAACTTGGAAATTCCGGCGGCACCGTGCACCCCGAGGTCGGTGTGTGCCGGACGTAATCGCTGGTCCTGACCCACCAACTCGTTCTCCCTGTTCGGAGGTTCCCGTGCGCGGACACATTGCGCGGATCATCACGCTGCTGTTCTCCATCGCCCTGGTGCCGGTCGCATCCGCCCAGGATCATCAACACGCCGGCGACCCGGCCACCGTTGGCACGGTACGGTTTCCGACCTCGTGCAGTGCGGCCGTACAGCCCCGCTTCGAGCAGGCGGTCGCGATGCTGCACTCGTTCTGGTTCGAGCAGGCGAACGCCGCGTTCGAGGAGGTCGCGCGCCAGGATCCGTCATGCGCCATGGCGCATTGGGGGATCGCCATGACGCTGCTCGGCAATCCGTACACGGGGGTTGCGCCGCAGGCGGAGCGTCAAGCGGCCGCTACTGCCGCCGCCGAGCGCGCGGTCGCCCTCGCGGCGTCCGCCTCGGCGCGGGAACGCGGCTACGCCGAAGCCGTCCGCGCGCTGCACGACACGCAGGGAACGCCGGACTTCAGAACGCGCATGCGGGCGCACGAGGCAGCGCTCGACCGACTGCGCCGACAGGCGGCCGACGATCCGGAGGCGACGATCTTCTACGGCCGCGCCGTGATCTCGAACGCTCCGCCCAACGATCTGACGTTCGAGCGGCAGCGCCAGGCCGCTGCGCTCCTCGAGCCGCTGTTCGCGCAGCGGCCGGATCACCCCGGTCTGGCGCACTACATCATCCACGCCTACGACTCGCCGGCGCTGGCCCGATACGGCCTCGGAGCCGCGCAGCGATACGCCGGGATCGCGCCGGCCGCGCCGCACGCGCTGCACATGCCGTCGCACATCTTCACGCGGCTCGGCCACTGGGACGAGTCGATCGAGACGAATACGCGCTCGGCGGGCGCCGAGCCGAACCCGGATGCGGCGGTGCATCCGATGGACTACCTCGTGTATGCCTACCTCCAGCAGGGCCGCCACGGAGAGGCCCGGCGCGTCGTGGACCGGGCGATCCAGCTGCCGGATCGCTTCTACGGTGGAATCCTCGGCTACAACTTCGCGGCGATGCCGGCACGGTACGCGCTCGAGCGCAGCGAGTGGGCGGTGGCGGCGCGGCTGACGGTTCCGACGGGTGGCGCGCCGTTCGTGCCGGCGATCACGCGCTTCGCCCGCGCCCTGGGTGCCGCGCGGGGTGGCGATGCCGCGGCGGCGCGGCGCGAGATCGCGGCCCTCGACTCGCTGCGCGGCGTGCTGGAGCGGCAGAACGACACGTACTGGGCGACGATCGTCGAGGCGCAGCGGTTGGCGGCGTCGGCGTGGGCGGCGCGCACGGAGGGGAACGATGCGGAGGCGGTCCGGCTCGCCCGGCAGGCCGCGGAGCTCGAGGAGACGGTCGAGAAGCATCCGGTGACACCGGGCCCGCTGCTGCCGGCGCGTGAGCTGGAGGGCGATCTGCTGATGGAGCTCGGGCGCGCGGCGGACGCACTGCGGTCGTACGAGAAGACGCTGGAGCGTGAGCCGCGGCGGGCACGGACGCTTTACGGAGCGGCGCGCGCGGCGGAGGCGGCGGGCGATGCGGCAGCGGCTCGGCGGATGTACACCGCGTTGGCGGACCTGATGGCGAAGGCAGATCCGGATCGGCCGGAGGCGAGGGCGGCGAGGGCCTATCTCGGAGGTGACGACTCGTAGCGGAGTTCATCGGCCCAACACTCACGTGCGCGCGCCGGGCGACGTCCCGGCCGGCGTGCGAACGCGGCCGAGCGAGCGGCCGTACCGTCGAACACGCTTCACCCCTCCGGCACCGCGAACGTGACGATCCAGTCTCCCGGCCCCCACACGTCACCGCCGCCCGCCGCGATCGTCACGTATTGCCGGCCGTCCGCTCCGCGGTACGTCATCGGCGTCGCGCGTGCGCTCGACGGCAGCTC
>CAYLPM010000438.1:0-3237 GCA_964385525.1 uncultured Gemmatimonadaceae bacterium | reverse complement strand
AGCACTCATGCCAGTCACGTTCACGGTCAACGGGCAGCGTACCACGGTGGATGTCCCCACCGACATGCCTCTCCTCTGGGTGCTGCGCGACGTCCTCGACATGAAGGGGACGAAGTTCGGCTGCGGCGTCGCGCAGTGCGGCGCGTGCACCGTGCACCTCAACGGCAATCCCACGCGCGCTTGCATCACGCCCGTGGCGGCCGTCGAGGGCGCCAACGTCGCGACGATCGAGGGGCTCTCGCCGGACGGTTCGCATCCGCTCCAGCAGGCATGGATGGAGCTGGATGTGCCGCAGTGCGGCTACTGTCAGGCGGGGCAGCTCATGTCCGCCGCGGCGCTGCTCGCGCGGACGGCGACGCCGACGGACGCCGACATCGATGCGGCGATGAACGGCAATCTCTGCCGCTGCGCCACGTACCTGCGCATTCGCCAGGCGATCCATCGCGCCGCCGCGATGCCGCGGCCGCAGCAGGATGGTCCCCGCCGGCTCGAGGATCTCGACGCGTCCGAGTCGTCCGTCGGCGCCGGCCACTCCAACAGGTAGGAGGTCACGTGTCCACGACCCTTCGCGTCGACCGCCGCCAGTTCCTGCGCGTCACCGCCATCGCCGGCGGCGGGATGATGCTCGCGACGTACATCAAGCCGCTCGAGGCGCTGGGCGCGTACGCCTCCACCGGGATGGCGAACTTCGAGCCCAACGCCTTCATTCGCATCGCGCCCGACGGCACGGTGACGATCATCGCCAAGAATCCGGAGATCGGACAGGGCGTCAAGACGATGCTCCCGATGCTGATCGCCGAAGAGCTGGACGTCGACTGGCGGAACGTACGGATCCAGCAGGGCGATCTCGACACCGAGCGCTACCAGCCTGCACAGTTCGCGGGAGGGAGCAACGCGACGCCGCAGAACTGGCTGCCGATGCGGCGGGTCGGCGCGGCGGCGCGCGCGATGCTCGTGACGGCGGCCGCGCAGACGTGGGGCGTCCCGGCGGCGCAGTGCACGACGGAGTCGGGCGTGGTGCACCACCGCGCGAGCAACCGCAGGCTCTCGTACGGCGAGCTCACGACGCGCGCCGCGTCCGTGCCGGCTCCCGAGCTCGAGTCGGTGCCACTGAAGGACGCGAGCGCGTTCAGGATCATCGGAACGCGCGTCCCCAATGTGGACAATCTCGCCATCGTCACCGGCAAGCCGCTGTTCGGGATCGACGTCACGGTGCCGGGGATGCTGTACGCGGTGTTCCACAAGTGTCCGGTGTTCGGCGGCAAGGTGGCGAGCGCGAATGTGGACGAGGTGCGGACACGGCCCGGCGTCCGGCACGCCTTCGTGGTCGAGGGCGGCGACAACCTGGCGGGACTCGTGGGCGGTGTCGCGATCGTCGCCGACACCTGGTGGGCCGCGCGCTCGGCGCGCCAGCAGCTGCAGGTCACCTGGAACGAGGGTGAGACGGCGCAGCAGAGCAGCGCCGGCTTCGCGGCGCGCGCGCTGGAGCTCTCGAGGCAGCCGGCGCAGCGCTCCCTGCGGCGCGATGGCGATGTGGACGCCGCGATGCGGGGTGCCGCGCGGACGGTCGAGGCGGCGTATCACTATCCCTTCCTCTCGCACGCGCCGCTCGAGCCGCAGAACACCACCGCCCACTTCAGCGGCGGGAAGCTCGAGATCTGGTCGCCGTCACAGACCCCGGCCAACGGCCGCCGGATGGTCGCGCAGACGCTCGGCATGCAGGAGAGCGACATCACGATCCATCTCCCCCGCATGGGCGGCGGCTTCGGCAGGCGGTTGAGCAACGACTACATGGTCGAGGCGGCGTGGATCGCGAAGGAGATCGGCGTCCCCGTGAAGCTGGTGTGGACGCGCGAGGACGACGTGCAGCACGACTTCTACCGGCCGGCGGGATGGCACTACTTCTCCGGCGGCGTCGATGGGGCCGGCGCGCTGGTCGCCTGGCGCGATCACTTCGTGTCGTTCGGCGCGGGGGAGCGTTTCGCATCGAGCGCGAGCATCTCGCCGAACGAGTTCCCGGGCCGATTCGTCCGCAACTATGCGCTCGATGCTTCCGTGATGCCGCTCGGCGTGCCGACTGGTGCGCTCCGGGCGCCGGGCAGCAACGGGATCGCCTTCGCCATCCAGTCGTTCATCGATGAGCTGGCGCACGCGGCGGGCCAGGATCCGGTGCGATTCCGCCTCGCGATGCTGGCGAACGAGACCGAGGGGCAGGGTCTCGATGCGAGCCGGATGCGCGGCGTGCTCGAGCTGGTGGCGGAGCGGTCGGGGTGGGGTACGCGCACGCTTCCGCGCGGTACCGGAATGGGCGTCGCCTTCCACTTCAGCCATCGCGGCTATTTCGCCGAGGTCGTGCAGGCGACGGTCTCTCGCGCTGGCGAATTGACGATCGATCAGGTGTGGGTCGCCGGTGACGTCGGCAGTCAGATCATCAACGCGAGTAACGCCGAGCACAACGTCCAGGGCGGGGTGCTCGATGGGCTGAGCGAGGCGCTGGGGCAGGAGATCACCATCGAGCGTGGCCGCACGGTGCAGAGCAACTTCCACGACTTCCCGCTGATCCGCATGATGCAGGTGCCGCCGGTGGAGGTGCACTTCCGGATCACGGACAATCCGCCGACGGGACTCGGCGAGCCGTCGCTGCCGCCGGCGATTCCGGCGCTGACGAACGCCATCTTCGCGGCGACGGGCAGGCGGGTGAGGTCGCTGCCGTTGTCGAAGGAGGATCTGTCGTGGGGGTGACGCCGGCAACGGGTCGCTGACGGCTCAGGTTGGAGAACGGCCCATCGGGCGCGCCCCGCTTCGCGCCGGAACAGACGGGGGGCGCGCCGCCGCTGCGTTCCAGAACAGACGGAGGGCGCGCGGTCGCTGGGCACCAGAACAGCCGGGTGCGCCGCCGCTGCGTTACAGAACTGCACTTGGCGCGCCGCCGCTGGCGCGTCGGCGCGGACGCCCGCTCACGCGGGCGTACACGGAGTGCTCCATTGCCGTGTGGCTGGATTCAGCGAGGCGGAATGGCCTCGCGACCATATGACTGAATGGCGGGGCGGCATCTCGTGGCGGGGCCGCATCTCGCGGCGCCCGGAGGTGTTCTTGTACCGGCCTCGCGGCCATGGCTGCCGCGAGTCCCCGTTTCTCGGTTACGCGCGCTCGGGCTGCCGCGCGTGCAGGAGATGATTGACCTGGGGGCGCAGGGGCGACCCGCCCGCATGCAAATGACAGCGCCTCCAATGCACC
>CAYLPM010000437.1:0-7796 GCA_964385525.1 uncultured Gemmatimonadaceae bacterium | reverse complement strand
AATTCCCGAGGCCGCGGCCGCGATCGTCGGTTCGCGTCTCGAGCCCGACGCGATCGGCGCCGCCGCCGATGCCGCCTTCCGTCCCGCCAAGCCGATGGACAACACCGACTTCACGCTCTCGTGGCGCAAGGAGATGGTGCGTGTGCAAGTGCATCGGGCGCTGGAAGCGGTCGCCGGGGGATCCTGAGGCAAACGCTTTTCGCTGCCGAGCCGGACGCCAGGTGGATTCCGCTCCGGGTGTGCACCGCGCGAGTCCGCTTCGGGCGTCGACCACGAGCGCTATCCTCGTCTACGGAGCGCCAGCGTCCGACTGGGGGTGAACTTCCAGCCTTCCGCGACTCGTCACCCGCAGGGCGCAGTTCGGCAACACGATCATTGACGACCGTCGGGCCGCTCCTTAGCATTGCTCACCGCCCCCCGTGCTGTCGCCCGTGGGCGGCGGACTTCCTTCCGTGTCGACTCACGGGACTCTCCGCGCGCATCGTGATCGCGCGCAAGCAGTTTCCTTCTCGCCAGCCACAGTAACCAGGAGGACAGGTGGCAACCGTCAGTCGTATGCGGCGGGTCTTCGGACTCTTCGCGGCGCTCGCGTGCATTGCGGCAACATCCGCCGGCGCCCAGCAGCTCGGGTCCGTTACCGGTACCGTCACGGACGAACAGTCCGGTCTCCCCGTCCCCGGCGTGTCGGTCCGCGTCGCCGGCACCACGCTCGGCAACGTCACCGTCGAGAACGGGACCTTCACCATCAGCCAGGTTCCACCCGGCACCTACACGCTCGAGGCGCGGCGACTCGGCTACGCGCCCGCGGATCGCGGCGGCGTGCAGGTCACCCCGGGCTCGACCACGACGACCAATATCGTCATCCGGCAGACGGCGCTCCGACTCGAGCAGATCGTCGTGACCGGCGTCGTGGACCCGACCGCGGGGACGCGCGTGCCCTTCACCGTCGGCAAGGTGACGAGCGAGGACATGCCCGTTCCGCCGACCAACGCAGTCGAGTCGCTCCAGGGGAAGGTGGCCGGCGCCCAGGTGCTCTCGGTACCGGAGCCGGGAGGCGGCACGAACATCATGCTCCGCACGCCGACGAGCATCAACAAGTCCAACTTCCCGCTCGTGGTCGTCGACGGGGTGATCATGAGCACCGCGTTCGGCGCGTCGACGGCCGATCTGTCGTCGCTCGACGTGGAGAGCGTTGAGATCATCAAGGGCGCGGCGGCCGCGTCGCTGTACGGTTCGCGCGCGGCCAATGGCGTGATCCAGATCCGCACCAACCGCGGCAGCGAGCTCGCCCTGGGGCAGACACGCGTGACGATGCGCTCCGAGTTCGGCATGAACCAGATCGCGAATCCCGTCGAGTGGTCGCGGCATCACCACTATCGCGTCAACGGCAGCGGTCAGTTCGTTGATGAGAATGACCTGATCGTCGATCGCGCGGATCGCGTCGAGCTGCCCGATTCCGTGAATTTCCAGGAGCAGCCCTACCAGCAGGTCTTCGACCACGTCGGCGCGTTCTTCGATCCGGGGACGTTCTCGACCTCCTCGCTCACGTTGTCGCAGAACTCGGGAAGCACGAACTTCCTCGCGACCGTGTCCGCGAACCGCATCAGCGGCGTGGTCATGGATCACGGCGGCTACAAGCGCAACGACGCCCGCATCAATCTCGACCACCGGCTGCGCGAGAATCTGAGCGTCTCGATGAGCGGCTATCACATGCGCTCGCACAAGGACGAGCTGTACGGGAACGTGTTCTTCGACCTGCTCAACCAGGCCCCGGACATCTCGCTCCTCGAGCCCGATCCCGACGGGACACCGTACGCGTTCCAGCCGGATCCGGAGGGGATCCGCCCCAACCCTCTCTACCTGCTCGCCACACAGACGGATGAGACGAGACGCGTGCGCACGCTGGGCAGCGCCGACATCAATTACGCGCCGCTCTCGTGGATGACGCTCGACGCCAACATGAGCTACGACCGCTCCGACCGGAACGGCTTCTTCTACCTGCCGCGCGGCATCAAGGCCACGAACACGGCCTCGACGGTCGGGACGGTGCAGCAATTCAACGGCATGACCACCGGTATCAACGCGTCCGCGAGCGTGAACTTCCTCGGGCAGTACCAGGACCTGACGGCGCGCATGACCGTGCGCGGCATCATGGAGGAGGAGGAGAACGAGACCTTCACGGCCACGGGCGACAATCTCACGGTCTCCGGGGTGCCGGACCTCGACGCCGCGACCGACCGGAGCATCACGTCGAGCTTCCAGGAGATCCGTGCCGCCGGCTACTTCCTCACCCTCGGTGCCGACTACGCGGGTCGCTACATCGCTGACGCGCTGGTGCGGCGCGACGGCAGCTCGCTCTTCGGCTCCGACGAGCGGTGGCACACCTACTATCGCGCCAGCCTGGCGTACCGGATGGCGGAAGAGGCGTGGTGGCCGTTCCCGAGCGTGAACGAGTTCAAGCTGCGCGTGTCCCAGGGCACGGCCGGCGGGCGCCCGTCGTTCGCCGACCAGTACGAGACGTACTCGATCACCAGCGCGGGGCAGCTCGAAAAATCCACGCTCGGTAACAAGGACCTCAAGCCCGAGCTCGCGACGGAAACGGAGTTCGGGATCGATGCGATCCTCCGCAACCGCTACTCGGTCCAGCTTTCGTACGCGCGCTCGGTGACGGAGGATCAGCTGATCCAGCTGCCGCTCTCCGCTCCGTACGGCTTCTCGTCGCGCTGGATCAACGCCGGCACGGTCGAGGGTCGCTCGATCGAAGCCACGTTCGAGGCCGAACTCTATTCGACGGCGGACGTCCGGTGGTCCGCCACGTTCATCGCGGATCGCTCGCGACACGAGATCACCTTCTACGACCGCTTCTGCCACTTCTCGGGCGTCGCGTGGCGCTGCGAGGGGGAAACACTCGGCTCCATCTACGGCCGGAGCTGGGTCACGGCCCCGACGCAGCTTCCCACGACGCTTGCCGGTCGCGAGAACGAGTTCCAGGTGAACGACGAGGGGTTCCTGGTCTGGGTCGGACCCGGCGGCGACTGGCGGGACCAGCAATGGGGCACCCAGATGACGGACAACGGGGTCAACTATCGATGGGGCCATCCGATCACGCTGCGCGCCGCCGACGGCGCTCCGGTCGTCTCCAAGATCGGCGACAGCAACCCCGACTTCCACTGGGGCCTGTCGAACAATGTCCGGTGGCGCGGACTCACCGTGTATGGGCTGATCGATGCGCAGGTGGGCGGTGACGTGTACAACAACACGCGCCAGCGCATGTTCCAGTACGACCGCCACATCGACCAGGATCAAGTCGGCAAGTCGCCGGAAACGAAGAAGCACGCGACGTACTACAACACGACGCTCTACGATGGAAACAACGAGAATGCGAACTTCGTGGAGAGCGGCTCCTTCCTGAAGCTGCGCGAGCTCTCGGTACGCTATCGCGTCCCGGCGAGCATGCTCGGGCCCGTCTCCCGCATCGGCATGGACGGCGTGACGCTCGGTATCATTGGCCGCAACCTCTGGACATCCACCGACTACCGCGGCTACGACCCCGAGGTCGGGTCGCCGCTTTCCCGGTACGATGGCTTCGACTATCCGCAGTATCGCACGTTCACCGGTCTCGTCGAGATCTCCTTCTGACCCGCGCCTTCGGAGAGCCTGATATGCTTCGCAGAGTTCCGTGGGCGCTCGGCGCCCTCATCCTGATCACCGCCGGCTGCCAGGAGCTGGCGGTGACGAACCCGAACAATCCCGACCGGGAGCGCGCGACCGCGACCCCCGGCGACCTGCAAACCATCATCACGTCCACCTTCACCAAGTTCTTCGAGGACGTCAGCCAGCAGACGCGCGCCGTGCAGGTCAGCGCGGTGGCGGACGAGTTCAGCTCGAACTTCCTCGACTTCGGGCAATACGACACGTCGCGCGAGCCGCGCGAGGCCTA
This sequence comes from uncultured Gemmatimonadaceae bacterium, assembly GCA_964385525.1. Taxonomy (GTDB): domain Bacteria; phylum Gemmatimonadota; class Gemmatimonadetes; order Gemmatimonadales; family Gemmatimonadaceae; genus DATKCV01. Next base: position 3,856 of record CAYLPM010000437.1, on the reverse strand, counting down.
CATCAACCAGACGTCCTACACGTACGCCTCGGCCGCGGCCAATCCGTGGATCGAGATGTACGCGGTGATCTCGAGCGCGAACGACGGGCTACAGGCCCTCGACCGCGGCGTCCAGGTGATGGTGAACGCCTGCGGTGGCGGCGTCAGCGACCAGACGGCCCGGGCGCGTGCCTTCGCCAAGTTCATGCAGGGGGTCGGGCACGGCTACGTAGCCATGTCCTACGACGAGGGCTTCGTGGTCGACGAGAAGCGCGACCTCGAGGTGGATCCGCCGCCGTTGCAGCCGTATACCTCCGTGATGGATTCGGCGATCACCTACCTCCGCGAGTCGATCGACATCTCGGAGACCTCGACGTTCGAGCTGTGCGAGGAGGACAACTTCTTCCCGGGCCTCGACATTTCGAGCGATGAGCTGGCGCAGCTCGGCCACTCGATGATCGCACGCTTCATGGTCTACAACGCGCGCACGCCCACCGAACGTGCAGGCGTGAACTGGGACGACGTACTCACGGAACTGGATGCGGCCTACGAGGAGGACCTCGCCCCGATCGGCACACCGGATGTGCTGGAGTCGGGCTACAAGTTCCTCATCGCCCGGCAGCGCTCCACCACCCCGAGCGATCACACGCGCATCGACTACATGATCGTCGGGCCGGCGGACACGACCGGTAGATTCCAGACGTGGGTCAACAGCCCGACCACGTCGACCGACCGCACCGCCTTCAAGCTCGAGACGCCGGATCTCCGGATCAACGACGGGCACCCGGACAGCACCGGCACCTACGCCGGCTATTTCGGCACATTGCTCGGCAACGCGGCGCGCGGCCTCTACCTCCGGTCGCACTACGCGTTCTATCGCCTTGGCCGCGGCGAGTCCTACAGGCAGGGACCGCTCCTCTGGCTCAACCACACGGAGCAGGACCTCCTGCGCGCCGAGGCGCTCATCCGGCTCGGGCGCGCGGCAGAGGCGGTACCGCTTATCAATCTCACTCGTGAGGCCAACGGCGGTCTTCCACCGGTCACGATCGATGGGCCGCCCGACGAGAATGGCTGCGTACCGCAGAAGTTCGATGGAACGTGCGGCTCCCTCTGGGACGCCCTCCGGTACGAGAAGCGACTCGAGATGCTCGGCGTCGACGCCTGGGCGGCGTGGTACGACACCCGCGGGTGGGGTGCCCTTCCCGAAGGCGCGCTCCTGCACTTCCCCGTGCCCGCTCGCGAGCTCGAGATCCTGGAGCTTCCCATGTACACCACCGGTGGCACGAACCCTGGCGCTGCCGGCCCGCGTAACCCGGAGCAGTGCCCGGGTCCGGAGGCGCTCGCGCGCTGCCCCTGATCGTTCGCAAGAACCGCGACGATCGTACATCGCTGACGATTAACAGGGCCACCCGCGAGGGTGGCCCTGTTCTCGTCCGGCGGTAGATTTCACCTGCCCTCCACTCTCACTCCCCGGAGCACCCGATGTCCTTTCCCCGGCCTCGACCCATTCGAGCGCTGCCGGACGCCTTCTCCGCACTGCTCCTCGCTCTGCTCGCCGTCGCCGCACCGATGGCGAGCACCGCGCTTGCACAGGGCTCCCCGTACGCGAGCGCCGGAGCCCACTCCCGCTTCGGCGCGGCGATCGACAGCGCCCGCGCCGTCGCGGCGCAACTCGTCAGCGAGCGACGCCTCCCCGGCCTCTCCGTCGCCGTAGCCGTGGACGGCGAAATCATCTGGAGCGAAGGATTCGGCTTGGCGGATGTCGAGAACGGCGTCGCCGTCACGCCGCTCACGCGCTTCCGCATTGCCAGCATCTCCAAGCCCGTCACCGCGGCCGCGCTCGGCCTGCTCATCGAAGAGGGTCGGCTCGACCTCGACGCGCCGGTCCAGCGCTACGTCCCGGGCTTTCCGCAGAAGCCCTGGCCGATAACGACGCGGCTGCTCGCGGGACACCTCGCCGGCATCCGACACTACGACGGCAACGAGTTCGAGTCCGCGATCGCGTATCCCAGCGTCACCGCGGCGCTCGCCGTGTTCGCGAACGACTCGCTGCGGCACCAGCCCGGCACGCGCTACGCCTACTCGAGCTACGGCTGGAATCTCGTCTCCGCCGTCATCGAGGGCGCGGCGCAAGAGAACTTCCTCCGCTACATGCGCGACCGCGTCTTCACACCGCTCGGCATGCGCCACACGGTCGCCGAGCATCCGGACAGCATCATTCCGTATCGCGCGCGGTTCTATCAGCGCGGTCGGGACGGTCAGCTGGTCAACGCGCCGTACGTCGACAACAGCGTGAAGTGGGCCGGCGGTGGCTTCATGTCGACCGCCGAGGACCTCGTGCGCTTCGGATCGGCGCACCTCCAGCCCGGATTCCTGAAGGCGGAGACACTCGCGCTGCTGCACACCTCGCAGAAGACCTCTGCCGGAAGCGAGACGGGCTACGGCATCGGCTGGAGCGTCGGGCGCGACTCGACGGGCCGCCGCACCGTCGGACATTCCGGCGGTGCGGTCGGCGGCAACACCTACCTGCTGCTCCTGCCCGACCAGCGCATCGTCGTGGCGCTGCTCGCGAATACCTCGAACGCGGGAACCAGCGCCAGGGTCGCGGGGCGGATCGGCGCCTTCTTCATCGACGGCACCACGAGTAGCAGATAGTGCGTGGCACGCATCCGACTCCGCGCTGCACGCGACGCACTCCGCGCCACTCCCGACTCCACCTCGCCATGCGCAGCCTCATACTGACCGCTCTCGTGCTCGCCAGCACCGCGACCCCCGCTTTCTCTCAGCAGGACCCACACCTCGAGCGCGCCATGCGCGTGCTCCGCGCCACGCCGCTGATCGACGGGCACAACGACCTCCCGTGGGCGATCCGGCGCGATGCCACCGCGCCCATGGATGTCGATGCGTACGATCTCCGCGGACGCACGCCCGGGCACACCGACCTCGCGCGCCTGAAGGCGGGGATGCTCGGCGGCCAGTTCTGGTCCGTCTACATCCCGGGCGACGTCGCCGACTCCGGCTACGCGCGCATGCAGCTCGAGCAGATCGACATCGCGCGCCGCGTGATCGAAAAATACCCGGAGCTCGAGTGGGCGCTGACCGCGAGCGCCCTCCGCGAGTCGCACCGCACCGGGCGCATCGGCTCGCTCCTCGGCGTCGAGGGCGGCCACGCGATCGAGAACTCGCTCGGCGCCCTGCGCGCGTACTACGACCTCGGCGCGCGCTACATGACGCTCACGCACAACGTGACGCTCGACTGGGCCGACGCCGCGACCGACACGGCGCGTCATGGCGGACTCACCGCGTTCGGCGAGGAAGTCGTTCGCGAGATGAACCGGCTCGGGATGCTCGTGGACCTGTCCCACGTCTCGCCGGCGACGATGAGCGATGCACTCGACGTCACGAGCGCTCCAGTGATCTTCTCGCACTCCTCGGCACGCGCGGTCGCGGATCACCCGCGCAACGTGCCCGATTCCATCCTCCGCCGGCTGCCGGCCAACGGCGGCGTCGTGATGGTGACGTTCGTCCCGATCTTCATCTCCCAACCGCTGATCGACTGGACGGCGGCGCACGACCGCGCCAGCGCCGATGCGCGCACGCGCTCTCCCGCCGACACGGCCGCGCAGAGCCGCGCGGTCTCGGCGTGGCGTGCGTCCAACCCGGCGCCGAAGGCGACGCTGGCACAGGTGGCCGACCACATCGACCACATCCGTCGCGTCGCGGGCGTCGAGCACGTCGGCATCGGGGGGGACTTCGATGGGATCTCGGAGGTCGTCGTGGGTCTGGAGGATGTCTCCACCTATCCCGCCCTCTTCGCCGAGCTCTCGCGGCGCGGCTGGTCCGAGGAGGATCTGCGCAGGCTCGCGGGCGAGAACAT
>CAYLPM010000436.1:0-1758 GCA_964385525.1 uncultured Gemmatimonadaceae bacterium | reverse complement strand
AGCTTCGGCTCCGCCGGCGGCCTGACCGCCTACGTCGCCATCGCGCCGCTGCTGATGGCGGTCGCGATCATGCTGCTCGAGCTGTTCGTGGCGTTTCTGCAGGCGTTCATCTTCACCCTTCTGGCTGCCGTGTTCATCGGGCAGATCCGGACGGCGCATCATTGAACGACCTTCATCGAATGCGCATTGCAGGCAGCCGCCAGCATCCCGACACGTCCCTTCCTCGACGGGAACCGCGGAGGACGCGGAGGGGGCAGAGGACGCGGAGGAAGAGCACGGCTACGCAGGTCCCCGACTGAGGGCGGAGGTCACGGCTTCACGTACAGCCACAACTGGTGTGCCGTCCTATGCGTTCCTCCGCTCCCTCAGCGCACTCTGCGGTTTACATGTTTTGCCGTGGACACGGCAGATGAAGGCAGTACGCAAGCACCAGCTCGTGGCTCACGCTCCACCACGAGCCCACGTACCCGCCCGTCCGGTCGGGGAAGCTCGTTGAGGCCCGGGCCTCGCCGACGAGCGGCGCTGCACCCGCGAGGGTGAACGGCGCGGAGCGATGTTGATTCACGTCGAACGTTCGGAGAACACATGCTCGTCGAGATCTTTCCGCTGCTTCAGGCAGGCATCGACGCGGCCGGCGCACCGGCCAACCAGGGCCTTTCGCTCATCGGCGCCGGGCTCGGTGCCGGCCTCGCCGTCATCGGCGCTGGCATCGGCATCGGCCGCATCGGCGGCCAGGCCGTCGAGGGAATGGCGCGTCAGCCAGAGGCGGCCGGCCGCATTCAGACGGCTGCGCTGATCCTCGCCGCACTCATCGAGGGCGCCGCGCTGTTCGGCGTCGTCGTCGCGTTCCAGATCCAGGGCAAGTTCCAGTGATCGACCGGAGCGGCGGAGGCCCGGGCCTCCGTCGGTCCTTCATTCCACGAGACACACACATGCGTGCCACGCTGATGTCCGTCGCGATGCTCCTCCTCTCCGCCTCGCCCGCGCTGGCGCAGGAGGACCACGGCGACGGTCCGGTCAACCTGCTCGACCCCAACGTCGGGCTGATGTTCTGGACCGTCATCATCTTCGTCATCCTGCTCGCGGTGCTCTGGAAGTGGGCGTTCCCCGCGATCCTCGGCGCCGTCGAGGAGCGGGAGCGGGCACTCGCGGCGGCACTCGCCGAGGCGAAGCGCGACCGCGAGGAGGCCGCGGCGCTGCTGGCGCAGCATCGCGCGCAGCTCGACGCATCGCGCGCGGATGCCCAGCGGCTGATCGCCGAAGGGCGCGCGGTCGGCGAGAAGCTGCGCACCGAGATGCTGGAGGACACGCGCCAGGAGCAACAGGCGCTGCTCGAGCGCGCGCGGCGCGAGATCGAGGGCGAGAAGGACAAGGCGATCGCCGAGCTGCGCCGGGAGGCGGTGGACCTCGCGATCGCCGGCGCGTCGAAGGTGATCGAGAAGAATCTCGATGATCAGTCGAACCGGAAGCTGGTCGAGCAGTTCCTGGCCGACGTCGCCCCGCGCGTGAGCCGCCGCTGATGCGCGACTCGACGATCGCCCGCAACTACGCGGAGGTCCTGCTCGAGCTCGCGCGCCGCGCCGACGATCTCGAGGGCTGGGGCCAGATGATCGACGACGTGGCCGAGGCGGTGCGTACGGACGAGACGCTGCACCGCTTTCTCGAATCGCCGCGGATCTCGGCCGACCAGAAGGATCGGGTGCTGACGACGGCCTTCCAGGACCGCATGCCGAGGATGTTCGTGCGCTTCCTCCAGAC
>CAYLPM010000435.1:0-1609 GCA_964385525.1 uncultured Gemmatimonadaceae bacterium | reverse complement strand
CGTGCAGATGCCGAACTGCCTCGCGTATCCCGTCGTGGCATTCGGGATTCTGAAGGCCGGCTGCGTGCTCGTGAACACGAATCCGCTCTACACGCCGCCGGAGATGACCTACCAGTTCGCCGATGCCGGCGCGCGGGCGGTAGTCATCATCGATCTCTTCGCCGATCGGCTCACCAGCGTCGTGCCGAAGACGAAGATCGACAAGGTCGTGACCGTCCGGATCACCGAGTTCTTCCCGGCGGTGACCGCCGGCATCATCCGCGCCGTCCAGAAGTTCGTGCACAAGTCGATTCCGGCGATCGCGGTGGCGCACACGCCTTTCAAGTCCGCGCTCGCGAAGGGGCACGTGCGCCTCGGCGGCGGTGGCCGGCTCGACGGTTATCTCGAGGGCATGGGTCCGGAGACACTGGCGGCGCTGCAATACACGGGCGGAACGACCGGCGTCGCCAAGGGTGCGATGCTGTCGCACGGCAATCTGCTCTCGAATACGGCGCAGATGCTCGAGATGGCCGGCCCGAACATCCGCGAGCGGGAGGAGGCCGTGCTGACGGCGCTGCCGCTCTATCACATCTTCGCGTTCACGGTCAACCTGCTCGCGTTCTTCGCGAAGGGCGGGCGGAACGTGCTCATCCCGACGCCGCGGCCGCCGAAGAACCTGAAGCCGGCGTTCGAGAAGTATCCCATCACCTGGTTCACCGGCGTCAACACGCTGTTCAACGCGCTCACGCACGAGGACTGGTTCACCGCGGGCCCGCCGAAGACGCTGCGTGTCTCGGCCGCCGGCGGCATGGCGCTGCACCCGGCGGTCGCCGAGCGGTGGCGGAAGGCGACCGGCACGGCGATCGTGGAGGGCTACGGCCTCACGGAGTCGTCGCCGGTGCTGACGTTCAATCCGATCGGCGTGCCGAACCGCGACGGCAGCATCGGCATCCCAGTGCCGTCGACCGACATCCGCTGTGTCGACGAATCGGGGACGCCGGTGCCGGACGGTGAGCCGGGTGAGCTGATCGCGAAGGGGCCGCAGATCATGCTCGGCTACTGGCAGAAGAAGGAGGAGACGGCGAAGACGCTGAAGGACGGCTGGCTCTACACGGGCGACATCGCGCGAATCGATGCCGATGGCTACTTCTGGATCGTGGACCGGAAGAAGGACATGATCCTCGTGAGCGGGTTCAACGTGTATCCGAACGAGGTCGAGGAGGTCCTCGCCAAGCATCCGAAGATCAAGGAAGCGGGTGTGATCGGCATCCCGGACGAAAATTCCGGTGAGGCGGTGAAGGCGTTCATAGTCGCGAAGGAGCCGGTGACGGAGGCGGATATCATCGCCTTCTGCAAGCAGTCGCTGGCCGCGTACAAGGTTCCGCACGCGATCGAGTTCCGGGACGAGCTGCCCAAGAGTCCGATCGGGAAGATCATCCGGAAGGATCTCAGGAGGTAACGCGTTCGGTCACCGGGCTTTGGCGGCCGAGTCGCGCGGAGGTCGGCTTCGGCAGCCGGGTCGCGCGGAGGTCGGCTTCGGCAGCTAGCGGCTTGAACGCTGCGAGCCCGCGGGGTGGTGGGGCCGGGTGAGGCGGACGCAGCGGGCCCCGCGGTCTCTTGCTACGCCGCA
>CAYLPM010000434.1:0-2042 GCA_964385525.1 uncultured Gemmatimonadaceae bacterium | reverse complement strand
ACGTTGAGCAGGATCTGACCGCCGTCCAGGATCGGGATCGGGAGCAGGTTGAAGATCGCGATGTTCACGCTGAGCAGCGCGATCAGACCGAGAAACGTCTCCATCCCCGCCTGCGCCGCTTGCGTCGTCACCCGGGCGATCGCGATCGGGCCGCCCAGATTCTCGGCACCTACCTCGCGCCGCACGAGCCGGCCGAGGAACTCGACGATGAAGGACGTCATCGCCCAAGTCCGCCGCCATCCCACCTGTACCGCTTCGCCCAGCCCCACATGCTCGCGCTCGAGCAGGATCGGGCGTGGAGCGGCACCGATCCGGCCGATCAGCATCTGCTCGCCAGAGGGTCCGACGGCGTCTCGAACCGAGTCCGGCACTACGACTATCGAATGCGGCTCACCGTCACGCATCAACTCGAGCGTGACCTCGCGTCCCGGCGCGGCGGCGATGCGGGCGACCAGCTCCTGCCAGCTCACGACCGCCGCGCCATCCGCCGTGACCACCGAGTCGCCGGGCTCGATTCCGGCGCGATGTGCGGGCGTGTCCGGGACGACGCTGTCGATTATCGGCGGGACGTACGGATCGAGCGTGCGCGCCACGTCGGTGCGCGATGGCCCTCCCTCGCGGCCGACCGGCACCACCACGCGCCCGCGAGACAGGGTGAACACGATCGAGTCGCCGCGTCCCGACACGATCGCGCTCGCGATGTCGTTCCACCCGGAAACCGCCGAGTCGTCGACGGCGAGGATCGAATCGCCCGGCTGCAGGCCGGGTACCGATGGCCCGTCGAAGTAGACCGGCGCCACTGCGCCGATCCGCACTGACGGATCGAACGGGATGCCGTAGACCGCGGTCACTACGATCATCAGCACGAGTGCGAGCGCGACGTTCATCGTCACGCCGGCCAGCAGGATGAAGATCCGCGCGGGGAGTGCCTTCGACTCGAACCAGCGGTGCTCCGGCACCGGCTTCGGGCCGAACGGCACCATCGCCTCGGGATCGTAGTCGTCCGAGTGACCGACGATGCGCTCCTCGTCGAACGCCTTCCCCGTCCCGCTGGCGCCGACGGTGTGCGGCTCGTGCGGCGCCGTCTCGCCACCTCCCTCGAGGAATGCCGTCGCTTCGTCCTCGCGCGACGCCATGCGCACGTACCCGCCGAGGGGGAGCGCGGCGAGAATGTACTCCGTCTCGCCCCACCGTTTGCGCCAGAGTGCCGGGCCGAAGCCGATCGAGAAGCGCGGAGCGTACACGCCCATGAGCTTCGCCGCCATGAAGTGCCCGGCCTCGTGAACGAAGATCACGAGCCCGAACACGACCACGATGGCCGCGATGTTGATCAGATAATCCGTCATGCGAACCGTTCCTTCACGTATCGTCTGGCCGACGCATCCGCGTCGAGGAGCGCCTCCCGCGACCCGGCCGGCGCGGAGCCGAGCGCGCCAAGCGCAGACTCGATCGCCGCCGCGATCTGACCGAACCGGATGCGGCCGGCGAGGAACAGCGCGACCGCCTGTTCGTTGGATGCATTGAACACGGCCGGCGCCGCCCCGCCCAGACACCCGGCACGGATGCCGAGCCGCAAGGCCGGAAAGTGATCGTGGCGCACGGGCTCGAAGGTGAGAGGAGAAAGTGCCACCGGATCGAACGCTGGTACCCCGGCATCGTGGACGCGTTCGGGGTGGGTGAGCGCGTAGAGGACGGGCAGCTCCATGCTCGGCACGCCGAGTTGCGCCAGCACGCTCCCGTCCACGAACTCCACGAACGAGTGCACCACGCTCTGCGGGTGCACGACGACCTCGATGCGATCGTAGGGGAGCCCGAACAGGAAATGGGCCTCGATCACCTCGAGCGCCTTGTTGACGAGCGTCGCGCTGTCGATCGTGATCTTGCGCCCCATCCGCCACGTCGGATGCTGCAGCGCATCCTCGAGCGTCGCGTTCTCCAACCGTTCGCGGCTCCAGTCGCGAAAGGGGCCGCCGGACGCTGTGAGCACGATCCGGCGAACGTCCGCGCGCACCCCGCCGGCCAGGCACTGCAGGATGGCCGAG
>CAYLPM010000433.1:0-19061 GCA_964385525.1 uncultured Gemmatimonadaceae bacterium | reverse complement strand
TTCCTGGAGCCCTTCTTCGCGGCCTTCTTCTTGGTGGCCATGGATGCGCTCTCCTGGTGGGTGTAGCAGTTGGTGGCGTGGTACCAACGCGAGTCCAACGCGCCACAAAGTACAATCGCCTGCGTGGGACGCAATAGGGCGTACGATGCAATTTTCACTCTGGGGAACGTCGATTCTCCCTCTGGGGCGTCGAGAATTTCGTTCCGGGCACGGCCGTTCTCCCTCTGGGGACGCGCATTCCTTCCTCTGCGCCGGCGCGTGTCTCCCTCAGGCACTGCGCATTTTTCCCTCTGAAACGGTGCCCCCACCGCTCTGAAACCGCACCGCGCTCGCTCTGAAGCGGAGCCTTTCTCCCTCTGTGGGTCGTGATCCGCCTTACCGCGCTCCCTCTGAAGCGGAGCCTCTCTCCCTCTGTGGGTCGTGATCCGCCTTACCGCGCTCCCTCTGAATCGGAGCCCTTCTCCCTCTGTCGGTCGCGATCCGCCTTCGGAGTGGCGCCTTCAGGTCGCGAATCCGCGAAGCAGCTCCACCGCGCGGACGTCCCACGGATCCGGCGTCGCGTCATCCTCCGCGATCTCCGGGTTGGCCTGCGGCGTTTCGAGGATGAGCGGAATACCGGCGCTGCGCGGCTCCTCCACCAGCCAGCGGAACGCGTCGACGCCGATCGTGCCCTCGCCGATCAGCGCGTGGCGATCGCGCGCGGAGCCCAGCCCGCCTTCACTGTCGTTGAGGTGGAAGAAGGCGGGCGCTTCGCCTGCCGCCTCCTCGAACTCATCGAGGATCGACGAGAGCGCCTTCGGCGACGCCGTGATGTCGTGGCCCGCGACGAAGAGATGACACGTGTCCAGGCCGTACCCGGTACGAGGACGCAGCCGGGCCGGCACGTGCGAGAGGATCGCCCCCACCTCCGCGGGCGTCTTCCCCATCGTGCGTCCGCCCCCCGCCGTGTTCTCGACGAGCAGCCGGGTGTCACCGTCCACCGTCTCCAGCGCGTGCACGATCGCCGCCGCGACGCGCTCGGCCGCCGCCGTGCGGTCGCCATCGGTGGCGGCACCGGGGTGAAAGCAGACGGCTCCGATGCCGAGTGCGGTCGAACGCTCGAGCTCCTTCGCCAGTCCGGCCCGCGCGCGCGTGTACTTGGGCTCCTCGGCCGTCGCAACGTTGAGCACGTAGGCGGCGTGCGCGACGACGTTGCGCGGCGCGATCGACGTCGCCGCGAGCGCCTCCCGGAATCGCTGAACGCGCTCGGGCCGGACCGAGACCTTCTCGTTGTAGAACTTGGGAATCGCGGTGAAGACCTGGAGCGCAGTCATGCCGGCCGCACCCGCCCGGCGCACCGCCATGTGGATCCCGCCGTTGTCGATCGTGTGGGCGCCGATGAAGCGAGTGGCTGGCACGTTGGCTGGCACTGTCGTGGGGGCTGAGGGACAGCAGAGAGTGGTCGTCGAGCGTCCGGACGTTCCGGGTCCGACCCCGATCGCCGAGCGCCGCGCTACTGGATGACCCGGCCCTCGATCGTGCGGACCGTGCCTGCCCGAAGCATCGTCACACCGTCGCCGACGCCGTTCACGGGACGCGCGAGCCAGGCGACGGCGACCCGGTCGCCACTCACACCCACGAGCGGACGCTCGGCGGCGCTGCTCGAAGCGGAGATGCGCGGGAGGCGGAGCTCGAAGAGGTGGCCGTCCGTCGTCGAGAGGGCGACCGAAACGCGAGGCGCGCTGGTGTTCGGATCCTGGAATGCGATGGCCACGGTGGAACCGTCCGATGCAATGTCCACGGCCGACGGCCGCTCGCCATACACGATGGGCACGGGCGCGTGGTAGAGCGAGCCACCCTCCATCGAGTGGGAGAAGAACACGCCGGGCCCCTGGGGTCCGTCGAGGAAGTAGGCGACGTGCACGTAGCGCGTGATCGCATCGACGGTGATCGCGGGCGCCGGCCGGCCGCAACCGAGCCGCGCGCCATCGAGCGTGTCCACGGGCACGACGGGTTCCCACGAGAGGCCGCCATCCTTCGAGCGGCTCGCGAGCAAGGCGGCGCTCCCGCCCTCGCGAGGCTGCCACCAGACCGCGTGCACCTCGGCGCCGGCGCCGCGGGCAAAGCGCACAGAGCCGGCGCACGCGCCCTCCGCTTCCCAAGCCGTCGGCGCGGGCGATCCGACGGTCAGCGCCGGCGCGCCGTCGGTGCCGATCACGAGCCGCGCCGCTGACTCCGGTGCCTCCACGATCGCCGGCTCCTCCCAGGCAACGGGGCTCACCGAGCAGGCAGCCGAGGCGATCATGAGGATGAGGGAGGCGCGACGCATGTTCGCACAATAAGCGGCCGGTCTCGGCGCGTGAAGCGGTGGCGGACTTCCCGACGGATGCGTGGTCCCGGTCAGCGGGCCCGGGTATCTTTCGGCAATCGCCAACGCCACCGCAGCACGCGTCATCGGCAGCACTCGTTATCGGCAGCACTCGTTATCGGCAGCACTCGTTGTTGGCAGCACTCGTTATCGGCAGCACTCGTTCTTCGCAGCAACTCGTACTTCAGAGGATCGCGTCATGTCCGCACCCGCCGCCCGTCCGCCGAAGCCCGCCACAGCGCGTGGCGCCGTCGCCGACCGCCCGACATCCGACCGCGCCGCCACCGGCCCGTCGTTCACCGGCACGCGCCGGGTGCCGCCACCGGTCAACGAGCCCGTGCGCGCCTATCCACCCGGCTCGCCCGAGCGGAAGTCCCTCAAGGCACGGCTCGAGGCGATGGCGAAGGAGCGGGTCGACATCCCGCTCATCATCGGCGGCGAGGAGATCCGCACGGGAGCGACGGCCGAGGCCGTGATGCCGCACGATCACGACCACGTGCTCGCCGATTGGCACAAGGCGACGCCGAAGGACGTCGAGCGCGCCATCGCGGCGGCGCGCGACGCACAGCGCGAGTGGGCGAGCTGGCCGTGGGAGGACCGCGCGGCCGTGTTCCTCCGCGCCGCGGAGCTGCTGACCACCACCTGGCGCGACACGCTCAACGCGTCGACCATGCTCGGCCAGTCGAAGACGGCATTCCAGGCCGAGATAGACGCGGCATGCGAGCTGATCGATTTCTGGCGATTCAACGCGCACTACGCGCAGGAGCTCTACGATGAGCAACCGTTGAGCACCCATGCCATGTGGAATCAGCTCGACTACCGGCCGCTCGAGGGGTTCGTCTACGCGATCACCCCGTTCAACTTCACGTCGATCGCCGGGAATCTCCCGACGGCGCCGGCGCTCATGGGCAACGCCGTGGTATGGAAGCCGGCGTCGAGCGCGATGCTCTCGGCGTACTACATCATGAAGCTGCTCGAGGAGGCGGGTCTTCCGCCGGGCGTCATCAACCTCGTGTCGGGCGATCCCGTCGCGATCTCCAACACCCTGCTCGGGCATCGCGATCTGGCCGGCGTGCACTTCACCGGCAGCACGTACGTCTTCAACAGCATGTGGAAGACGATCGGCGAGAACATGGGCCGATACCGCTCCTACCCGCGGATCGTCGGCGAGACGGGCGGCAAGGACTTCATCGTCGCGCATCCGTCGGCCGACCCGCGGGCGCTCGCAGTCGCCATCGCGCGCGGCGGATTCGAGTACCAGGGGCAGAAGTGCTCCGCGGCGAGCCGCGTGTACGTGCCGCGCTTGCTCTGGGACGATGTGCGCGACCGCACCGTCGCGATCATCGAGGACATCCGGATGGGCGACGTCACCGATTTCCGCAACTTCATGGGGGCGGTGATCGATCGGAAGGCGTTCACCAAGATCAGCGAGTATCTCGACGACGCGCGCGCCAACGCGACGGTCCTCGCGGGCGGCAAGGCCGACGGGAAGGATGGCTGGTTCATCGAGCCGACGCTGGTCGAGACGGCCGACCCCGACTACCGGTTGCTGTGCGAGGAGATCTTCGGTCCGGTGGTGACGGTGTCGGTGTACGAGGACGCGAAGTGGAGCGCGATGCTCGAGCAGGTGGACCGGACGTCACCCTACGCGCTCACGGGCGCCGTGTTCGCGACCGACCGCGGAGCGATTCGCGAGGCGGCGATCGCGCTCCGGAACGCCGCCGGCAACTTCTACATCAACGACAAGCCGACCGGCGCGGTGGTGGGCCAGCAGCCTTTCGGCGGCGCGCGCGGTTCCGGCACCAACGACAAGGCCGGCTCGAAGCTGAACCTCGTCCGCTGGGTCAGCCCGCGGGCGGTAAAGGAGACGTTCAGTCCGCCGACCGACTACGCGTACCCGTTCATGGGCGACAAGTAGTGAGCCGCCCCCGCGACATGCGGCATCGATTCCTCACCGCCGACGTCTTCACCTCGACCATCTTCGGCGGCAATCAGCTCGCGGTCTTCCCGGATGCCCCGGGAATCCGGGAGGAGCGGCTGCTCGACATCACCCGGGAGTTCAACTACTCGGAGACGGTGTTCGTGTATCCGCCCTCGTCACCGGAGTACACGCGGCGGCTGCGCATCTTCACACCCGGCGGCGAGGTCCCGTTCGCGGGACATCCCACCGTCGGCACGGCGCACGTGCTCGCGGCGATCGGGGAAGTGCGGCTCGATGGCGCCGAGACGCGAATCATTCTCGAGGAGAAGGTCGGCCCGGTCCCGGTGACGATCTTCGCCGAGCGCGGACGGCCCGTGCGAGCGCAGCTCTCGGTGGCGAAGCTCCCGGAAATCGGACCACCACCGCCCGCTCGCGAGCGGCTCGCCGACGTGCTCGGCCTCGACGCGAAGGAGCTGCTTGGCGGCGCGATGGCGCCGCAGGCCGTCTCGTGCGGGCTGCCCTTCCTGTTCATCCCCGTGCGTGATCGCGCGGCGGTGGCGAAGGCGCGCGTGCGACTCGACCAGTGGGAGGCGACGCTGGGCGACTATCCGTCGCCGGAGATGTTCGTCTTCGCCATGGATCCCGAGCTGCCCGGTTCCCACGTCCGCGCGCGGATGTTCGCGCCCGCCCTCAGCGTGCCCGAGGATCCGGCGACGGGCTCCGCGTGCGCGGCGCTCGGCGGCTACCTGGCCGCGCGGGAGTCGGCGCGCGAGGGAACGTTCCGCTGGGTGGTCGAGCAGGGCTTCGAGATGGGCCGGCCGAGCATCCTCGAGATCGAAGCGGACAAGCGCGATGGGGCGATCGTCGCGGTCCGCGTCGCCGGTTCGACCGTCATGGTGAGCGAGGGAACGCTCGGCCTCGGCGATTGACGAGCAGGCCAGGCGCGAGCGAGCGGTTGGACCGGGGCGCGCTCACAGACGGCCGCCGATGCGCGATGCGCGCTCCGTCCGCAGCGCGCGCACGACGAGGAGCAGCAGCGTGATCGCGGTGAGCGGGAGCAGGAAGTAGAGCATCGCCGCCCGGGCCGAGGCGTGAAAGGCATTCTCGGTGGCGGCGAGCACGAGCATCGTGGCGTAGGCGATGTAGTACGACAGGAACAGCAGACCCTCCCAGCGCGCGATCCGGTAGCCGGTGAAGAACACGGGCAGCGTGGCGATCGCCACCGCGATCATCACGGGGATGTCGAACGCGAGGGCGCTCGCCGCGACCGGCACTCCGTCTGGCGCCACGATGGCGCCGAGGCCGAGCACCGCGAGCAGGTTGAACAGGTTGCTGCCGACGACGTTCCCGACCGCGATGTCGCGCTCGCCGCGAATGCTCGCCAGCACCGACGTCGCCACCTCGGGGAGTGACGTGCCGGCAGCGACGATCGTGAGCCCGATCACCAGCTCGCTCACGCCGAGGGCCATCGCCGTGGCGACCGCCGCCTCGACGAGCCATCGCGCGCCGAGGATGAGCAGTCCCAGTCCGGCGAGCAGCAGGACGATGTCGACGTACCACGACGAGCGTTGTGCCGGCGGCTCCCCGAACGCCCCCGCATACTCGGCCTTCACCGCCGTCGTCTCGCGGCGGCTGATTCGGATCAGCAATGTCGTGTAGGCGACGATCCCCGCGAACAGCAGCAGTCCGTCGAGGCGGCCGATCGTACCGTCGAGGGCCAGGAGCAGAACGAGCGCCGAAACGCCGATCATCAGGGGCACGTCGAGGCGAACGAGCTGCTGGGCCACGACCAGCGGCGCGATGAGCGCCGACAGGCCGAGGATGAAGAGCACGTTGAAGATGTTGCTGCCGACGACGTTCCCGACGGCGACGTCGGCCTGGCCCGCGACCGCCGCCCCGACGGTCACGGCGAGCTCCGGGGCGCTGGTGCCGAACGCGACGACCGTCAGGCCGATGATGAGGGGCGAGATGCCGGCCGCCGTCGCGAGTCGCGCGGCGCCGCGCACGAGCAGTTCCGCGCCGGCCACGAGCGTCGCGCCGCCGAGGAGGAGGAGCAGGAGGATGGTCCAGGTCACGGCGAATGATGGGCCCGTCCGGCATGGTCCCGGAAGGAGCAGTCACCGCTCCGCCGCATCCTCCTGCTCCGGTCCGAGTGCCACGGGAAGACCGACGGCGCGCAACCCGAGCTGCCAGATCTGGATGGCATCGCGTCCCCTACGCTTGGCGGCGTACAGCGCTTCGTCCGCGCGCGCGCGCAGATCCTCGGAGCTGCCTTCGCGCGGGCCCTGGGTCGCCGCGATCCCGATGCTCACCGCGATGCGCGCGCGCTCCTTTGCCGTCCGGAACCGGTGCTCCCGGAACGCATCGCGGATGCGGTGCGCCAGCTGCAGCGCGCCTTCCTCATCGGTGTCGGGCAGGAGCAGGGCGAATTCGTCGCCGCCGAGCCGCGCCACGACGTCGCCCGTGCGGGCGCGGCCGCGCAGGACGGCGCCGATCTCGCGGATGACATCGTCGCCGACGAGATGGCCGTAGCAATCGTTGATTTCCTTGAAGTTGTCGATGTCGATGGCGGCCATCGACAGTTCGCTGCCGGAGCGCGAGGCGCGCGCAAGCTCGCGCTGGAGCTGCTGCTCGAAGCCGCGGCGATTGAGGCACCCGCTGAGCGGATCCGTCAGCACCAGCGTCGCGAGCTGCGACCGGAAGCGGTTGTAGGCGCGACCGACGCGCGTGATGCTGTCCGGCCGCTCGTCGGCGGCGATGTCGTAGGTGTCGGAGAAGTCCCCTTCCTCCGCGCGCTCGAAGAGCCGGACGATGCCGGCGAGCCGGTGCTGGAAGTGGCCGAACTGCCAGGTCAGCGCACCCGCCGCGCCCACGAACAGCGCCAGCATCCAGAGCTCGTCCGCCACCCGCAGCTCGTACCCGCGCTGGACGCCGATCGCGGTCAGCACGAGGTAGCCGGCGACCACGCCGCCGATCGTCCACGTCGCCGCCGCGCGGCCGAAGTAGACGAGCGTGAGCTGCAGCGTGAACAGGGAGAGGATCAGCGCGCGATCGTGGTGGGGCGGTGCGATCGCGAGGAGGGTGATGGCGAAGATCGCTGCCAGATCGAACGTGATCGTGGCCGCGAGCGCGGCGGTCGACGCGCGTCCCGTGCGCTCGAAGTACACCAGCATCAGCACCTGCACGACGATGTACGCGGTCGCGACGGCGGCAAACGGCGTCGGCGAGCCGTCGACGAGACCGGTCAACCGCAGCAGCGAGCCGATCGTGGCCGCGACGCCGGCGAAGGCGACGCGGAGTCGCCCTTGCCAGAGCAGGACCTCGGCATTCGTCTGGTGGCGGAACATCGAGTCGCGGCTGATCACCGCGGGGTCCCCCGCGGCGTCGCGTGGGCCGGCCGACCTGCGTCGCACCCCGATGGAGTGCGCGCGCGCCGGGACGCCGCGTTCCGGCACGCGCGAGAGCGCACTCCTTCTCACTCTCGACGGCCCTCAAAGGCGAGGCCCGTGCCAGCTCGGGCATGATCCTAACAAGCGTAGGGGCAACCAGTTACAGGCCTGTCGCGTCCCTGTTCAGCGCCCGCGCTCCCGCACCTTGCGAGGGACGTCGCCAACTGCGGCGGCGGCCGGTCGAGGGTATGCCTCTTGCCCCTTCCACGACGACTCGCCGTCCCATCCCTGCCACTCGGCGCCTCGACGTTTCCGGAGCGGGCGTTCGCCGCATGACCAACCCAGCCCTTCGCATCGGGACCTTCGACAAAGCGATCGATCCCGAGGAACTGCACGCTACCCGGATTCGCGCGTTGCGCGGACCGAACTTCTGGCGCCTCGCGCCGGTGATCGCCTGCGACCTGCGCCTCGGTGCACTCGAGCAGCGCTCCTCCACCGAGCTCGACGGATTCAGCGAGCGACTGCTCACGCTGCTCCCGACGCTGAACGAGCATCCGTGCTCGCGCCGCACGCCGGGCGGCTTCGTCGCGCGCCTGCGTGAAGGTACGCACATCCCGCACATCCTCGAGCACGTCGCGCTGGAGCTGCAGACGCTCGCCGGGAGCGAGGTCAGCTTCGGGCGCGTCGTCCCGTCGGGGGACGCGGGCGTGTGGTGGGTGATCGTCGCCTACGAGGAGGAGGACGTGGGCATCCGGAGCATGCGCGAGGCGGTCCGGCTCGTGCGCGCGTGCATCACGGGCGCGCCCTTCGACCTGGATGCGCTGGTGGCCGAGCTCCAGGAGCTGTACGAGGACGTGCGCCTCGGGCCCAGCACCGCCGCGATCGTCGAGGAAGCGGTGCGACGCGGTATCCCGGTGCGCCGGCTCAACTCGCGCTCGCTCGTACAGCTCGGGCTCGGGCGAAATCTGCGGCGCATCCAGGCGACGCTCTCCGACTTCACGAGCGCGATCGGCGTGGAGATCGCCCAGAACAAGGACGACACCAAGCGGGTGCTGGAGAACATCGGGCTGCCGGTGCCGCGCGGGGCCGTGGCGAAGAGCCTCGAGGAAGCCGTGGACATCGCCCGCGACATGGGGTTCCCGGTAGTGCTCAAGCCGCTCGACGCCAGCCAGGGGCGCGGCATCTCGCCGCGGCTCGAGACGGAGGACGCCATCGGGGCGGCGTGGTCCGAGGCGCTCGCGTTCTCGACGCGGGTGGTCGTCGAACGGTTCGTGCACGGGCGCGACCATCGCGTGCTGGTCGTCGATGGCAGGGTCGCGGCGGTCGCCGAGCGGGTCGCGGCACACGTGATCGGCGACGGGACGCACACGGTGGCGGAGCTGATCCACCTCGCGAACGCGGATCCGAGGCGGGGGGTCGGACACACCAAGGTGCTGACGCGCATCGCGTGCGATGACACGACCGTAGAATACCTCTCGCGCACCGGGCGTTCGCTGGGCATCAGGCCGGCGACGGGCGACGTGGTGTACCTGCGGGCGACGGCGAACCTCTCCACCGGCGGCACGTCGATCGACCGCACCGACGAGATGCACCCGGACAACGCGACCGCGTGCGAGATGGCGGCCGGCGTGGTGGGACTCGACATCGCCGGGATCGACATCATCACCGACGACATCTCGGTCCCGTTCCGCGAGAACGACGCGATGATCATCGAGGTGAACGCGGCGCCCGGTGTGCGGATGCACACGCACCCCTCCGCCGGCAAGCCGCGGGGCGTCGGCGCGCCGATCCTGGACATGCTGTATCCGCCGGGCGCGGAGTCCACGATCCCGGTGATCGCGGTGACGGGAACGAACGGCAAGACGACGACGGTGCGCCTCATCGCCCACCTCTTCCGCCACACCGGCAAGTCGGTCGGCTTCACGACCACGGACGGCGTCTATCTCCAGAACCGGCTCGTGATGGAGGGCGACATGACCGGGCCGTTCTCCGCCAACATCATTCTCTCGAATCCGACGGTGGACGTCGCCGTCCTCGAGACCGCGCGCGGCGGGATCCTGCGCGCGGGTCTCGGCTTCGACGAGTGCGATGTCGGCGTCGTGCTCAACGTCACGGCGGATCACCTCGGCCTGCGGGGCATCCATACGCTCGAGCAGCTCGCCGCGGTCAAGAGCGTCGTGCCCGCCGTCGTGAAACGCGAGGGGCACGCCGTGCTGAACGGGGACGACCCGCTCGTCGCCGGGATGGGCGAGCGCTCACCCGCGGACATCGTCTTCTTCTCGACCGCGGCGGAGGGCGGGAACGAGCTGGTGGATGATCACATCGCGCGCGGCGGCATAGCCGCCCGGCTGGAGGCGAGCACCTTCGTGCTGCGACGCGGCCGCCTGCGCATCCCGATCGCGGACGAGCGGGAAGTACCGCTGATGCTGGGCGGGGCGGCACGCTTCCAGCGCGAGAACATCCTCGCCGCCATCGCGGCGGCGTACGTGCAGGGGATGCGCTACGACGACATTCGCGCGGGACTGCTGTCGTTCTTCCCCTCGCCGGCGCTCACGCCGGGACGGCTCAACATCCTGCGCGTCGAGCCGGGGACGGTGATCGTGGACTACGCGCACAACCCCGCGGCGATCGCCGGTCTCATGGAGCTCGTGCGGGCGCTGCCGGCGCGGCGGCGGATCGGCGTCATCACGGTCCCCGGCGACCGCCGCGATGAGGACATCCGCGAGGCCGCGCGTCTCACCGTGGGGCTCGATGCGTTCATCCTGAAGGAGGATGAGGATCTGCGTGGCCGTCGCCCCGGAGAGATCTCCCGGCTGCTCGCGGACGGACTGCGCGCCGGCGGGGTCGCCGACGACCGGATCGAAGTGATTCACGAGGAGTCGCGCGCCGTGGACCGCGCGCTGGAGCGGATGGGGGAAGGCGACGTGGTCGTCATCCTGGCCGAGGATGTGCGCACCACGCTCTCGCACATCAGGCGCCATGCCCCGGCCTCGGTCTGAGTCAATGCACCCCGACCCGTTCGACGAGATCCACATCACGACGCTGCACGCCACCCGCGGACCGAACTACTGGTCGCGACGCTCGATCACGCGGATGGACGTGCTAGTCGGCGCGTACGACGAGATCTCGTCGGCGCGGGTGCCCGGCGTCACGGACTCCCTCGTGGGCGCCATGGCCGGCCTCGCGGACCACCGTTGCAGCACCGGCGAGCCGGGCGGGTTCCTCGAGCGACTCCGGCGTGGCACGTACGTCCCGCACATCATCGAGCACGTCGCCCTGGAGCTGCAGGCGATGATCGGCCACGAGGTCGGCTACGGGCGGACACGCGGCGGCGACGTGCCCGGGGAGTACACGCTCGTCTTCGAGCATCGGCACGAGCAGGTGGGGCTGCGCGCCGCCGCGCTCGCGCTCGAGACGGTCCAGCACGCGTTCGCCGGCACGCTCGGGACCGTCGACCATGCGGTCGCCGAGCTGGCGGCGCTGGCGCGCGCGCAGGATACGCCGACGCTGCACCAGGAGGTCCTGTGCGGGATCACCGGAGGCGACCACCGCGCCGAGACGCGTGCCGAGCTGACGCGTCGCGGCTTCGACAGCGGGGACCTGATCATCGACGTCGCCCCGGGCTACATCCTCCGGCAGGGCGTTCCGTACTCTCGGTCGGAGCTCGCGATCGTGCTCGACACGACGCTCACCGACGTACCGGAACGCTACCGCGATCCCGAACGTGCCCGGCGTCTCGTGGCGGTGCTCGCGGATGCGGTCGGGCCGGACGGGGTTCTGATCGCGCCAGCGAAGGAGTGGGAGGTGCAGGACCTCGCGCGCGACGCCGGGTGTCGCGTCGCGGTGTTCGCCACCGATGACGACATCACGGCGCGCGATCGCAAGGCCGCCCGCGCCTCGGCGTGGGTGGCGGGCGGGCACGTGCTGGCGGAGCACGCGGGGGAGACGATCGAGCTCGGACCGCTGCGCGACGATGTCCCGGCGACGGCGCAGGTGGCCGGCGCGCTAGCCGCGTTCACGCTACGGGAGCGTCACCCCGAACCGGCGATCGATGCCCGCCGCGCGTAGATCCGACCGGGCCGCCGGCTCGCTGATCCTGATCGGCGGCGCGTGCTCCGCGCACGGCGAAGCACTCGCCACGTTCGTGCGCTTGGCGCACGCGGAGGAGGGCGGGAAGATCGTCGGCCTCACGACCGCTTCCATGGATCCTACCGGCTCGGCGATCGCGTGGAAGAACGACTTCGCGGTCGCCGGCGCCCGCAATACGGAGTTCCCGATCGTGGACCGCCGCGCGCGCGCACAGGACGATCGGATCGCCGCCAGGCTCCGCGAGGCCGACGGGATCTTCCTCGGTGGCGGCGATCAGGTGCACCTGGTGGCCACGATCGGCGGCTCGAGCGTCGGAGACGCGATCCGCGAGGCGTTCCAGCGCGGCGCGGTCATCTGCGGCACCTCCGCGGGGGCGGCCGCGCTCACGGAGACGATGCTGGCGGGTGGCGAGCCGGACGAGCACGGCACGATGGTCGACATGCACATGGGCCCGGGACTCGGGCTGCTCGGATTCCGCGCGGTGATCGACACGCACTTCGCCGCGCGCCGGCGGCTGCACCGCCTGTTCGTCGCGATCGCCGGCAACCCGGAGCTGATGGGGCTCGGCATCGACGAGGACACCGCGCTCGTGGTGCAGGGGCACCTAGGCGCGGTGGTGGGCGAGGGAGGCGTGACCTTCGTCGATGGCCGTGGCGTGCGATTCGACAACGCCGACGAGGTGAAGGAAGGAGCGCAGCTCACCCTGAGCTACCTGCGGGTCGGCATCGTCGGGAACGGCTTCGTGCTCAATCTGCGGGAGCGCGAGCTGGAAACCCTCGTGCGCGCACGGGAGAGCGGGGAGGAGACGCCCTCGGTGTTGGGGGAGGAGGCAAGGGCGCCGTCCCGATGATCCGGGAAGAAGGCGCCGCTCACGTTCCCAGGACTGCCTCGATGAACGACCCCGGGCGAGCCTCAGGCCACCTGCCCGAGCTGACTGGTGCAGTACGCGCACCGCGTCGCCGTCGCATCCACCACCTGCTTGCAGAACGTGCAGGGCCGCGTCGTGAGCGTCTCACCGGGCTTCGGGCCGGCGATGAACATCTTGGTGAAGCGCCACGCGACGAACGCGATGATGACGAAGTTCAGCAGCACGCTCGCGAAGTGGCCGACCATGAACTCCACGGGACCGACCCCGAGGGTTGCCTCCTGCCATTCATCGGTCGGCGACACCGCCTGGATCAGCGGCATGATGAAGTCGCTGACGAGCGCCTGCACGAGGTCGTTCGTCGCCGTTCCGATGACGACCGCGAGCGCCAGCGCGAGAATGTTCTGCTTGAAGAGAAACGCCTTGAAGTCGGACCACATCGTCGGGCTCCGGTGTCGGGTCGGGGCCTGGTGGAGTGCCCTGATCGGGAGTCCATGTCCGAGGTCACCCGACATTGAACCGCAGAGGTACGCGGAGAAACGGAGAGGAACGCAGAGGACGGCACACCGGTCGGAGCTCTGCGATCCTCCGCGCCGACCTCTGCGATCCTCCGCGGTTCAGTTGCAGTTCCACCTGCCATCAACAACGCGCAATCAGTCCGCTAGATGTGGCGACGCCCTGCTGGCGGGGCAAGAGGATGGGGATGGAAACGTCGCTGACGCTCAGAAGGCCGCGTCGAGGTAGAAGTTCATCGTCCACCGCTCCCGCGGCTGGATGCCGCGCGCGAGGTCGAGACGCAGCAGCCCGTCGAGGAACGACGCGCCGATGCCGGCGCCGCTCATCGGCCGTCCCGGCGTGCGCCAATCCCCGCGATCGCCCGCCCACCCGACGTCGTAGAACACCACCGGCCGCGCGGCGAGAAAGTTCGTCCCCAACTCCGCCCGCGCCATCCAGTACGCGTTGCCCACGTTCGTCCCCGGCGTCTGTCCACGCACCGTCTGCGTCCCGCCGAGAAAGAACATCCGCTGCACCGGAAGCTCGCCCGTGCTCGACCCGCCGCTCACCGTCAGCGCCCCCGCGAGCCCGTCCGTGATCGCGCGAGAGAGCGTCAGGTCGAGCGCTCCCCGCAGGAAGGTGAAATCCCCCGACGCTCCCTCCAGTCGGAGATCCCCGAACAGCCGGAACCCTCGCGGGTCGAGCCCCAGGCTCCGCGTCAGTCGAGCGCCCATGCCCACCAGCGCGCCCTCATCGGCCGAGATGTTGTCCGCGAACTCCAGCCCGTGCAGGGCGTGCGCGAGCGAGAAGTGCGTCTCCCGTTCGGCGGCGTCGTGCCGCTCGGCGAAGAGCCGCCACTCGAACCGCGCGTCGCGCGTGCCCGAGGCCACGAGCTCGGCGCCCAGCGTCCGGTAGTAGAACCCTTCGTCGCGCCCGAAGAGAAGTGCGTTGAGGGACGCGCCGAAAGCGAGCGGCGTGCCCCAGTCGTTGGCCGCCACCAGTCGCCGGTAGCCTCCCACGCGCACCGTGCGCGCGCCGTCGGAGCGCTCGAGCGAGAGCTCGCCGTTCGGCGCCCAGTCGGCCACGCCGAGCTGCGCCCGGGCCTCGAGCGCGAGTCCTTCACCGAGCTCCTGCCGCATCCCGAGACCCGCCGAGAGCCCCTCGACCCGGTTGTAGCGGAGCAGGTTGCGCGCGGGCCCGTAGAAGAACGTCGGCCGCCGGGGGCCGAAGCCGGCCTGCGCGTTGAAGCCGAGCATGTCCTGGACCTGCTCCATGTCCTGCTTCGTGAACAGCTCTTCGTTCGAGTCGAAGATCGAGGGCGGGAGCTCGGGCGACCTCATCAGGGCGAAGGTGTCGCAAGGAACGCGCACGAGCACCGGTACGATACCGTTGTGACGATTGTAGGCGTTGGTGCGTTCCTTGGCGCCACCATCGCACGCATGCTCGTAGACTTCGCGCCGCTCGCGCGATTGCTCGCGCATCCACTCGCGTCGCTCGTCGCCGCCGAGGCCGAGTGAGTCCGCCCGCAGCGAATCCAGTGAGCGGTGGTGCAGAATGTCCGGGATCTCCGGGAGCGTATCCAGCGTGCCGTTGACGCTCAGGTACTCGAACCGCTCCTCGATCCTGACGGGGATGCGCATGAAGCCGACTTGCGCCTCGCCTTCGGCCATCTGCGCGCGCGGGAGCCAGAACCGCCCCTCGTGCAGCCCGTGCTCGACGATCAGCGAGTTGAGACTCCCGGTCATCGGTTGCATCAGCGCGCGCGCGGCAGCCGGGATTTCTTCCTCCTCGCCTTCGGCGCGGATGATCTCCCAGAAATCGATCGGGACGGCGAGCCGGTAGACGGCGCGCACGAGCTGCGCCGTCGAGGCATCGAACCAGAGCGACCCGACGCCGAGCCGCCAGCTCGGTTCGCGCGGCCGCACGCGCAGCTCGATCAGGCGCACGGTGCTTCCATCCGGGAGCCGAAACGACACGGAGTCGCCGGTCGCGTAGCGATAGTACGCTTCGGCGCCCGACGCGATCGGGTGCACGAGCCAGACTTCGTCGCGATCCGCTTCGACCGCCTCGGCACCGAACCAGAGATCGTCGCGCCCGGGGAAGTACGGGATGCTGGACGTGCCGTCCACCTCCGCAGTGACCCCGGAACCGAACACGATCGGTATTGCGGACCGCGCGCCCGTCACATCGATGACGGCCCCCTCGCCCCGACGCCACCGCACGCGCGCCGAGTTCTCGTGCCGCATGAGCAGTCGCTCGCGCCCGAACGCCTTGATGCCCATGCCCACCGACGCCCGCTGATAGGTCTTCGCGTCGTAGGACAGGAGCGTCGAATCCTGGCGCAGCCGCGCGTCGCGCGCACGCCCGAGCAGCGAGCGAGCTCGCGCGTCTTCGAAGGCGGTGGCCAGGTGTTCGGCCGTGACCGGTATTTTTCGGATCGACGCATCGGGCCCCATGCTGTCGCGGACCGTCGTGTCCGTGCGCACGACACGCTCCTGCCTCACGATCGTGTCGGGGGCGGAGCGCTGGCCGGTGGTGACCTCGACCCTGACCTGGACGAGAAGCGCGAGGGAGAGCGGTAGTGCGGCGGCTAGCATGGACACTCCTGCGGGGTACGAGAATGCACTCTGTCGTACGCCGCCGGCGCGGGGATGGTTTCGCGGCTCGCCGCCCCCCGAGGTGTGCCGGTGCGCCTACCCGGCGAGCGGAAATCCCTCGGCGCCGCGGGATGTACGACGGCGCTCCTTCACTCTCGCTCGAGCACGAGGACGTGCGATGCCGTCGCCTGCATGGGGTACGACTCCCTGACGGGTCCGGTGATCCACGCCTGGACGCGCTGCCCGACCACCATCTCCCCGAACCCGACCTCCTCCGTCACCCCGCCGGGGCGTCCCACGAGCACCGTGGCGGGCGTGACCGTGAGCACGTACTTGGCCGATCCGGAGCTGTCCGCGGGGTTCTCCTCAACGCGGAGCGAGCCGATTGCATCCGGGCCCTGCACGGCCGAGACCTGCGTGACTTCGCCCGTCACGTCGGGCGGCCGCTCGGGCAGCGCGGTGGCGGTCCTGCAGCCGCCAGCGGCGAACGCCGCGGACGCGACGAGCCACGGTAGCGCGAAGGCCGTGGTGAGGCGCATCGTTCCCCCTTCCGGTGGTTGCTTGCCGACTCACTCGCAGCCCGAACCCATGGAAAGGGACACCCGTCACGGCGACCTTCCGCTCGCCGAGCTCTCCGATCAGGGCCGCGCCGCCCTCGAGTGGGCCGTGCGCTATCTCGGCGAGATCGAGCGGCTCGCCGTCTTTCCTCGCACCGCCCCGGGAGATGTCGGACGCACGCTCTGCGCCGTGCCGCCGCGCGATGGCGAGCCGCTGGAGCGGATTCTCGCCGACTTCGAATCGAAGATCGTTCCGGGAGTCACCCATTGGAACCATCCCGCCTTCTTCGCCTACTTCGCGACCAGCGGCACCATACCGGGGATCCTCGGAGAGCTGCTCGCGGCGACGCTCAACGTCAACGCGATGCTGTGGCGCACGTCGCCGGCGGCGACGGAGCTCGAGCTGCTCGTCACCGACTGGCTGCGCCAGATGCTCGGCCTGGATGATCGGTGGACCGGCTTTCTCAACGACACGGCATCGACCTCCACGTTCCTGGCGCTGGCCGCGGCGCGCGAGGCGCGCACGGAGCTGGCGATCCGCGAGCGCGGCATGGCGGGGCGGCCCGACCTCCCAGCGCTCCGCGTCTACTGCTCGGAGCAAGCGCACTCGTCAGTCGACAAGGCGGTGATCGCGCTCGGGCTCGGTCACGAGAATCTCGTGCGCATCGAGGCCGATGCCCGCTATCGGATGCGGGCGGACCGTCTGACGGAGGCGATGGCCACCGACGCCGAGCGTGGCGCGCTGCCGCTCGCGGTCGTCGCGACCGCCGGCACGACGAGCACGACCAGCGTGGATCCGCTGCCCGCGATCGCGGAGATCGCGCGAGGACACGATGCCTGGCTGCACGTGGATGCGGCCTACGCGGGTTCCGCTGCGCTCCTCCCCGAGATGCGCGCCCGGTTCGCCGGGTGGGAGCAGGCCGATTCGATCGTCGTCAATCCGCACAAGTGGATGATGACGCAGGTCGGCGTGAGCGCCCTCTTCGTGCGCCGTCCCGACGTCCTCCGCCGGGCCTTCGCGCTGGTCGCCGAGTATCTGACGACGACGGACCCCGACGACGCACCGAATCTCATGGATTACGGGCTGCAGCTCGGACGTCCCTTTCGCGCGCTGAAGCTGTGGATGGTGATCCGGGCGTTCGGTGTGGATGGGCTGGCATCGCGGATCCGCGAGCACATCCACCTCGCGCGCCGATTCGAGCAGGAGATCGAGGCGACCGATCACTGGCTGGTCGCCGCACCGGTTCCGTTCTCGACGGTCTGCCTGCGGTATGCGCCAACCGGTGTGGAGGCAGCGACGCTGGACGGGTGGAACGCGGCGATCGTGGAGCGAGTGAACGCGAGCGGCGAGGCGTTCCTGTCACACACGAAGCTCCGCGGACGGTACGTCATCCGGATCGCGATCGGCAACGTGCGGACGGAGTGGCGGCACGTGGAGCGCACGTGGGTGCTGCTCCAGGGCGCGGCGGCGGATGTGGGGAGAACGTGACGGACGGATCGATTATCATTCGGCATCACCGGGACCGGCGCACCACCCTGCTCCCGAGGTTCCGTCAACGCGTGCCAGGGAGGTCGGCATGACGATGCGATTCTACAGGCTCACGCTGATCGGCTGCGCGCTGTCGTGGTTCATGGTGGGACTCCATGTCCCGGTGCTGCACGAGCTGACCCACCCGGGGCATGCCATCGCGTGGCCACCCGTCGTGGCGACGCTGCTGCTCCTCGCGAGTGGAATCGCGACATTGTGGATGCTGCTTCGCGCGACTTCTCCGTTCGCGACGGACCCGCGCTCCGGAGGAGTCGTTCACTGAAGCACGACGGCGCGTCGCGGGCACCGTCGTGCGGAGGGTGACGCTCGACGCTCGTCCGGCGACGCCCACATGGCGAGCCACCATCATCCGGGAGTCCGGAACGAGGCGCACGCATGGAACGTCGAACCTTCTGCGCATCCACGCTCGCCGCGGGCGCGACGCTCGCCGCGACCGGTCTCGCGGGCACGATCGATGACGCGGTCGCGCACGCCGCATCGTCCGGCAAAGGCGTCTCCCGCCGTCCGCCCTTCCGGCTGAGCTACGCACCCCACTTCGGCATGTTCCGGCAGCACGCCGGGCCCGACCTCGTCGCGCCGCTCGAGTTCATGGCGGCCGAAGGATTCACGGCGCTCGAGGACAACGGGATGCGGGGCCGGCCGGTGGCCGAGCAGGAGCGGATCGGCCAGGCGCTCGAACGGCTCGGCATGCGCATGGGGGTGTTCGTCGCGCACACGATCCACTGGACCGAGCCGACGCTCGCCGGCGGTGAGGCCGCCGCACGGACGGCATTCCTGGAGGAGATTCGCGGGTCGGTGGACGTCGCGCGGCGCGTCAATGCGCGGTGGATGACCGTCGTGCCGGGACACGTCCATCCGAGGCTCGACCTCGACTTCCAGACGGCGCACGTCGTGGAGACGCTCGAGCGTGCCGCGGAGATCCTCGAACCCCACGGTCTCGTCATGGTGCTCGAGCCGCTCAACACGCTGCGCGATCATCCCGGGATGTTCCTGACCAGGACGCCGCAGGCGTACGTCATCTGCAAGGCGGTGGCGAGCCCGTCGTGCAAAATCCTGTTCGACGTCTACCACCAGCAGATCACCGAGGGCAATCTGCTCCCGAACATCGATGTGGCGTGGGACGAGATCGAGTACTTCCAGGTTGGCGACAACCCGGGGCGCAACGAGCCGGGCACGGGTGAGATCGACTACCGGAACGTGTTCCGCCACATCCACGACAAGGGGTACCGGGGCATCGTCGGCATGGAGCACG
>CAYLPM010000432.1:0-8680 GCA_964385525.1 uncultured Gemmatimonadaceae bacterium | reverse complement strand
TGCGCAGCCGGCGTCGCGGCGCGGCGTACGAGACGCCGCTGGTGCCGTTCGGGGTGTTCCTTGCGCCGGCCGCGATGCTGACATTGCTTTGGGGCAGACCCGCGATCGACTGGTACAGGGCCACCATCCTCATGGGCTGAGTCTCCCCGCTGATGCGCTTCGCCGCCGACGGGGCGCTCGCGCGCTTCACCCGGGACCTCACGGCGGATGCACGCGCGGGGCGCCTCGATCCCATACGATGTCGCGCCGATGAGATCGCGCGCGTCGTCGACATCCTGCTCCGGCAGGGCAAGAACAATCCCGTACTCGTGGGTCCCGCCGGCGTCGGCAAGACGGCGATCGCCGAAGGGCTCGCCCAGCGGATCGCGGCGGACGATGTGCCCGTCGCGCTGCGCGGCGTCCGGCTGCTCGCGCTCGACCACGTCGCGCTCCTCGCCGGCACGACCTACCGCGGCCAATACGAGGAACGCATCCGGTCGCTCGTCGAGGATACCACCCAGGCGCGCGACGCGATCCTGTTCGTGGACGAGCTGCACAATCTCATCGGACAGGGAACGGCGATGGGCGTCGCGATGGACGCCGCCAACATGCTGAAGCCCGCCCTCGTGCGGGGCGACTTCCGGGTGGTGGGCGCGACGACGGACGATGAGTACGCGCGCTGGGTGCGCGGCGACTCGGCGCTGGAGCGGCGATTCCAGCGCGTCGACGTGCACGAGCTGGGGGTGGACGACACCCTGGAGATCCTGCGCGCCCGCCGCGAGCGGCTGGAACGGCACCACCACGTGCTGATTGACGACGGTGCGATCGTGGCGGCCGTGCGTCTCACCGACCTGTTCGTCACCGATCGGCGGCGCCCCGACCGGGCGATCGATGCGCTGGACGAGGCGTGCGCGCACGCGCATGCGGTGGCGCGCTACTCGCCGGCGACCGAGCGGCTGATCCGGGAACGGCTGCGCGGCGGAGGCGGATCGCCAATGCGCGGTGGAGATGCCGATACGCGATCCTCGGCCGCGGGCGCGGGGTCGGCCACGCGGGAAGACGATGAGGAGATCGATCCGTTCGGCCAGCTCGCCCGCGATGGATTCGCCGCGCTGGAGCGCCTCGGGATGGAGCTCGAGTCGGTGTTCACGGCGCCGCCGGAGTCGACGGAGGATGCACGGCATGCCGACACCGATCGCGAGCGGGGTGCAGACCGGTCCCGGGACGATCGCCAGGCGGACGCCGCGGATGGAGCAGAGAATGGGGAGCGGGAGGGAACGATCGACGACGAGCCCACGGGCGGCCCGATGAGTGGCGAGAACCGGCGGGCGGAGTCGGCGGAGTCCGAGCTGACCCGGCGCCTCCGCGAGGAGGACATCATTGTACGCGGGCAGGATGTGGCGCGCGTCATCAGCGTGGCAACCGGACGGAGTGTGCGATGGGAGGACTGACGACGAGAGTGGCGCTTGCCGCCGTACTTGGAGCAGGCGCGGCCGGGTGTGGCGGGACGCAAGCCGAGAGCTTCGAGGGCCCGTACGGCGACAAGGTCGCCGAGGCCGTGCCGAAGATCGAGGAGGCGATCGGCCTGCCGTTCAAGGAGCCGCCGCGGCTCGAGGTGCGCTCGCGCGAGCAGGTGCGCGAGTTCCTCGAGGGACGGTTCAACGAGGAGATCCCGATGCGCGAGCTCGCGGGCGCGGAGCGCGCGTACAAGCGCTTCGGGCTCGTGCCCGAGTCGCTGGAGCTTCGCCCGTTCCTGCTCGATCTGCTCACCGAACAGGTCGTCGGATACTACGACCCGAGCACCAAGCTGCTCTACGTCGTCGATGGCGCGCCCGACGATCTCGTCGGCGTGACGATCACGCACGAGCTGGTGCACGCGCTGCAGGACCAGTACATCAACCTCGACTCGATCCAGAATCTCGAGGGGAACAACGATCGCCAGAGTGCCGTGCAGGCGATCATCGAGGGGCAGGCGACGTACGAGCAGCTCGCGGTCATGCTCGGCAACCGCGACTTCGCGGCGCAGATCCCCGGCGGCTGGGACCGGATGCGCGACCTGATCCGCGAGAGCTCGAGCAGCATGCCGCTCTTCTCGGCGGCGCCGATGCTGATCCAGGAGACGATCATCTTTCCGTACGTGAACGGCGCCGAATTCGTCCGCCGCTACCGTCAGAGCTACCCGGAAACGGTGCTGTTCGACGACATGCCCGTTTCCACCGAACAGCTCCTGCACGCGGACAAGTTCGCGCCGGAGACGCGCGATCATCCGACGCTGATCAGCCTCCCGGCACCGCGAGAGGGCACGGTGGCCTACGAGAACAACCTCGGCGAGTTCGAGACCCGGCTGTTCCTGTTCCAGCATCTTCGCGACGTCGGCACGGCGGCCCGGGGCGCGATCGGGTGGGACGGCGACCGCTATCTGATCGTGGAAGGCCCGCGTGGCGAATCGCTGGTGTGGGTCTCGGTCTGGGATTCGGCGATCGATGCGGCGGAGTTCCACGATCTGATGGGACGGTCGATCGAGCGGCGCTTCACCGTGGCCGCGCCGACGGACGCGCCATCGGGTGGCAAGGTCTTCCGCGCCGCCGAGCGCACGCTGATGCTGGCGGCGATCGAGATCGACGGGCGTCCGGCCGTCATGTTCGTCGATGCGCCGGCAGGGGGAACAGTGGACCTCGTCGACATTGAAGAGATCACCATCAGGGAGGACGACGGAGGGGAGTGAAGTGGCCAGTGGTCCGGGACGAGTCTTCGGTGCTGAGGACGCCGTGTGCTGGCCACTCGATACCGGTTCGCTGACCGCTGACCACTCCTCTCCCCCCCCGCGGCAGTCTCACCGTGTGAGTCCTTGCAGCAGAAACCCGAGTAATCCGATCATCCCTCCGAGCGGCACCCCGAGCCGCACGATGAGCTTGAGCTCGCGCTCGGTGACGCCGCGAATGATCTCCTCGACGCGCTGGGTGCTGAAGCCGAGCACCTTGCGCTCGACCATGTCCTGGATGTTGAGGCGCTCGACGAGACCGGGGAGCTGTGACTGGCCCCAGTCCCAGAGCGCGGGGGCGATGACGGCGGCAAGACGCGAGGACGCGTCTGCGGGGAGCCATTGCCCGGGGCGGCCGATCGGACGGTCGAGCGCGCGCAGCAGGGCGGTGCGCACGCCCTCGAGCGCGAAATCGCGGAGACGCGGCGAGCGGGCGCCCTCGATCAGCCATCCGGCGATGGCCTCGTCGCTCACCGGCGCGAGCAACTGGCCCCACGTGCGCTGCTCGGTGCGCGCGAGCACCTGATCGAGCTTCGTCACGAGAAAGCCGCGGGTGCGCTCGTCGCGCAGAATTCGCAGCATGTAGTCGCCCGTCGTCCGCACGAGCGCGACGGCCCGCTCCGACTCCGGTCCGCCCACGATCTCGTGGATCGGGTTGCGGAGGTAGCTGAGGATCGCCTCGTGAATCGTCCGCGAGATCTCGTCGCGAACGACGGGATCGTCGAGCAGGGCCGCGACCTGCTCGACGCCATCGCGCTCGATGGCGTCGAGCGCCGCTTCGAACGTGCGCTCGGTGACCATCAGCCGCGCGATGACGCGCTCGTGAAATCGCAGATCGTCGACGAAGCGCTGAAAGAGATCGTGCAGCGATTCGCGGATCTTGTCACGGGCGCCGGGATGCTGGAGGAACGACCCGACCTTTTCGACGGCGAGCGGCAGATACGAGTCGATCGCGCCTTCGAGCGCGCGAACGACGGGCGCCGGGACGCGGTCGATGAGCGGTTCATCCGACGTGAGCAGGTCGCCTGCGTGGCGATCGAGGTACTCGCGCACGCCCTGCTCGAGCTCGGGCGACGTCGCGACCTCCTCGGCCCAGGCGGCGGCGCGTCCGGCGATGTCCGCTCGGCGGGTCGGCGTGAGCACGTTCCCCACCGGCTGGTCCGCGAGCTCGGCCCGCGTGCGGGCGACGAACGCGCGGACGCGCTCCTCGAACTCCGGCGTCTCGGTGTAGGCGGCGATGCGACCCGCGATGGCCGGCGCGGCCTCGCCGATCGCCCGCTCGACCTCCGGCAGCACCGCCGCCGGCAGGAGCTCGCGCAGCGATCCGCGCTCGGTGTCGAGGATCGCGGTCAGAATCCGTCCGAGCTGTTCGTCGAGCATCCCGCGTACGTTCGCGCGGTGTAGCTCCTCCATCACGTCGGCGGGGGTGAGCAGGCGCTCACCGACGGTCCGGCCGATGCTCCTGGCGAGGCGGGGCTTGTTCTTGGGGATGGCCCCGTGAAAGCCGAAGCGTCGCTCGTAGGGGTGGAACAGCATCCAGACCGCGACCCAGTTCGTGACGCCGCCGGCGATCATGCCGGCGACGATGCTCATCGCGAGGGCGAGCCAGGTTTCTGAGGAGGGCACGGCGGCTGCGGAATGAGGGAAGGTGGCGACGAAGTGATCAGACCTCAGCGGCCGGTCGACGGTCGTCAGCCGACGCCTCGATGTGGTGTCGCCTGACGACTGACCACCGACGACTGATCACTGACCACTTCGTTGTCAACTTCAATGCCTACCGGGGTGCATCGACCGTCCGCGGTGCCTCCGCCGTCCCGATCACCTTGCCATCGGTCGATGCCGTCTCCGGCTGCACCCGGTCGGCCAGGCCGGGCGCCGGTTCCGGCAGCAGGGCATGCCGCAGCACTTCATCCATCGTCGCCACGAAGGTGAACGCCATCTTCTCGCGCACCTCGGGCGGGACATCGCGCAGGTCCTTCTCGTTCGAGGCGGGGATGATGATCTGGTGAATGCCGGCCCGGTATGCCGCGAGCACCTTCTCCTTCACGCCGCCGATCTCGAGGACCTTGCCGCGCAGCGTGACCTCGCCCGTCATGGCGAGATCGCGCCGCACCGGACGCTGGCTGAGCACGCTCGCGATCGCGAGCGTCAGCGTGATCCCCGCGCTCGGGCCGTCCTTGGGGATCGCGCCGGCGGGGAGATGCACGTGCAGGTCGGCCTCGCGGAACTCCTTGTCGTCGATGCCGAGCTGCTTCGAGCGAGAGCGCACGTACGAGTGCGCGGCATCCACGGACTCGCGCATCACGTCGCCGAGCTGGCCCGTCACTGTGAGCCGGCCGGTGCCGGGCATCCGCAGGGCCTCGATCACCATGATGTCGCCGCCCGTCGACGTCCAGGCGAGGCCCGTCACGACGCCGACCTCGGGCTCCTTCTCGGCCTCCTCCACCTGGTAGCGGGGAACGCCGAGGAACTCCTCGACCTTCTCCACGTCGATCACCCACGCGCCTTCCTCGCCTTCCGCCTTGCGACGCGCGCGCTTGCGCATGATCGCCGCCATGTTGCGGGCGAAGCCGCGGAGCCCCGCCTCGCGCGAGTAGCGGTTGGAAATGAAGCTGAGCGACTCGTCGGTGAACTGGATGTCCTTGTCGTCGATCCCGTGCTCCTCGAGCAGCCGCGGGAGCAGGTAGCGCCACGCGATCTCGACCTTCTCCTCGACGGTGTAGCCGGCGATCCGGATGACCTCCATGCGATCGCGCAGCGGCGCCGGAATGTCGAACAGGTTGTTCGCCGTGCAGATGAACAGGACCGCCGAGAGATCGTACGGCAGATTGAGATAGTGGTCGACGAACTTGTCGTTCTGCGACGGATCGAGCACCTCGAGCATCGCGGCCGTCGGATCGCCCGAGGGGCCGCCGCTCGACATCTTGTCGATTTCGTCGATCATGAGCACCGGATCCTTCACCTCGACACGCCGCAGCGCCTGGAGCAGCAGTCCGGGCATCGCGCCGACGTAGGTCCGCCGATGGCCGCGGATCTCGGCCTCGTCGCGCACGCCGCCGACCGAAATGCGATAGAACTCGCGCCCGATCGATTCGGCGATCGCTTCACCGAGCGAGGTCTTGCCGGTGCCCGGCGGACCCACGAAGCACAGGATCGGCCCGTGCGGGTCGCCGCCGCGCAGCTTGCGCACGGCGAGATACTCGATGATCCGCTCCTTGGCCTCGCCCAGACCGTAGTGCCGCTCGTCGAGCGACTCCTGCACCTTGGTGAGCGCGATCTCCTCGTCGCCCGACCGCTTGTTCCACGGCAGCGAAAGAATCCAGTCGAGATAGTTGCGGATCACCTGGTACTCGCTCGAAGCCGGCGACAGCATGCGGAGTCGCTCCGTCTCCCGCCGGGCCTCGTGCGCGACCTTCTCGGGCAGCTTCGCATCCTCGATCTTCTTCAGGAGCTCCACCGCTTCCCGTTCCCCCGGATCCGCTTCGCCCAGCTCCGACTGGATCGCGCGCAGCTGCTGGCGCAGGTAGAACTCGCGCTGGTGCTGCTCGATCTTGATCTCGGTCTGGCGCTTCACGTCCTCCATCACGCGCGCCCGCGCGACCTCGCGCTCGAGGCGGCTCAGGATGAAGTGCAGCCGCTGGCCGACGTCGAGCCGCTGGAGGACCTCGTCCTTGTCCTGGATCCGGAAGTTCATGTTGGTCGCCGCGAGGTCGGCGAAGCGGCCCGGATCGGAGATGTTCATCTTGAGAATCGCCGGCACCTCGTCCGGGATCCGGTCGATCAGCTCGGCCAGCGTCTCGGCCGCCGAGATCACGCGAGCGATCAGATCGTCGAGCTCGTTCGGGTCGGGCGGCGTCTCTCGCGCGCCGCGGACGCCCGCGATCGGGAACGGATCGACCTGGGTGATGTCCTCGATGACGATGCGGCGCAGCCCCTGGAGCGTGATCTGCACGGTATCGCCCGGCAGGTTGATCCGCTCGTGCACCCGCGCGGCGACGCCGACCCGTCCGATGAACTTCGAGGTGTCGATCGGCTCATCGAGCTCACCGCCGGCGACGACGAGCGCGACGGTGAGGCCGGGGTCGTCGTTGTAGGCGCGAAGCAGCGACATGTTCTCCGGCGCGCCCATCTGGACGGCGATCGTGCCGAGTGGGTAGACGATCGTGGAGCGCAGCGCCATCAGTGGCAGCTGAGGCGGGAGCTCCTGCTTCAGGAAGTCTTCTTTGCGGTGCGCTTTCGGCATCAGGCTCTCGGCTTGCCAGCGCGGCGCGCGAGATGCGGCGGCACTGGGGCGGTGCGGGGGCGGGCGACGGGGGAAAGATAAACGTGGCGGGCGCCGGGGTGGCCCGGAACACGCACGGACCGATCACCGCGGCTTGTCAACAATTCTAACCGCCTGTAATTTCGAAGGCTATGTTCGATGAACTGAGCGAAAAGCTCGAGACCGCATTCGCGCGCATGCGCGGCCGCGGGGTGCTGACGGAGGCGGACCTCAGGGAGGGGCTCCGCGAGGTACGTCGCGTCCTGCTCGAGGCCGACGTCAACTTCCAGCTCACCCGGGAATTCCTGGAGCGGGTGGAAAAACGCGCCATCGGCGCGCAGACGCTGAAATCGGTGTCGCCGGCGCAACATGTCGTGAAGATCGTCCACGATGAGTTGACGATCATGCTCGGCGAGCGTCGCGAGGGCCTCAAGCTGAGCACGGTACCCCCGACGGTCGTGATGATGGTCGGCCTCCAGGGCTCCGGAAAGACGACCACCGCCGCCAAGCTCGCGCGCAAGCTGAAGGGCGAAGGGCGCAGCACGCGGCTGATCGCCGGCGACGTCTATCGCCCGGCCGCCATCGACCAGCTCGAGACGCTGGGCCGGCAGCTCGACATTCCCGTCTACGCGGAGCGCGGCAACCCGGATGTCGTGAAGATCGCGCGGCACGGGGTGGAGCAGGCCCGGCGTGCCCGCGACCGCGTGGTCATTCTCGACACCGCCGGCCGGCTGCAGATCGACGACGAGATGATGCAGGAGCTCCAGCGGGTGAAGGACGCCATCCGCCCCGACGAGATCCTGTTGGTGGCCGACGGGATGGTCGGACAGGACGCGGTGAAGATCGCGCAGGGCTTCGACTCGGCGCTCGGGATCACCGGCGTGGTGCTGACGAAGATGGATGGCGACGCCCGCGGCGGCGCGGCGCTCTCGATCTACGGCGTGACGAAGAAGCCGATCAAGTTCATCGGCGTCGGCGAGAAGGTGGATGCGCTCGAGGACTTCCATCCGGACCGCATGGCCGGCCGGATCCTCCAGATGGGCGACATCATCACCCTGGTGGAGAAGGCGCAGGAGACCTTCGACGAGGCCGAGGCCAAGCGCCTCGAGAAGAAGGTGCGCAAGGAGGGGATGGATCTGGATGACTTCCTCACAGCGATGCGCCAGATGCAGAAGCTCGGTCCGCTCGAGGGGCTGCTGAAGATGCTCCCGGGCGTCAACACCAAGATGCTGAAGCAGGCCAAGATCGACCCGAAGCGGATGAAGCACATCGAGGCGATCGTGCTGTCGATGACGCCAGAGGAGCGGCGCCGGCCGGCCATGATCAACGGCTCACGCCGCGCGCGCATCGCCAGGGGCGCCGGCCGATCGGTGAGCGAGGTCAATCAGCTCCTGCACCAGTTCCGGGACATGCAGAAGATGATGAAGAAGATGGGTCAGGGTGGGGGGATGGCACGCATGCCCGGTGGAATGTTCGGATAGGCGACGGGGTCGCTGGTGGATTGATTCCGGGTTGTCGTTTGCGGGTGGAACTGCATTGAACCGCGGAGGATCGCAGAGGTGGGCGCGGAGGATCGCAGAGGACTGCACACCGAAGGAGCTCCCGACCGCCACGAGCCGGAATGACTGGATGAACGACCTCGGGAAGCCATTGCGTCCTGAGGCCGTTTCCAATTCCAA
>CAYLPM010000431.1:0-6086 GCA_964385525.1 uncultured Gemmatimonadaceae bacterium | reverse complement strand
ATGGGAGGGCTGAGCACGCGCGCGTACACGCCCTTGGGCGATGCCGCGGTCACGATTGCCGCGAAGCTGTCACCGACGCGCTCGGCCACCATCGCGGCGCCGGCGATCTTGCGCATGGTTCGCTCCACCTTGCGAGCGGCGTCCCCCCGCTCGGTGCAGCGCTTCGCGATCCCGGCCAGCTCCTCGTCGGCATACGGTGGAGGCTCGCCCGACATGGCCGCGTGCAGGATTCGCTGTGTCACCAGATCGGCGAATCGGCGATTGGGCGCGGTCGAGTGCACGTAGTCGGTGACCGCCAGCCCGAAGTGGCCGGCGTGCCGGCGGTCGCCGAGCCGGCGCTCCAGCACGTAGGTGCCGGGGCCGAGCAGCTTGACGACCGACAGCGAGAGATCGGCGAAATGATCGGGATCGGCCGCGCGCCGGCGCGCGAGGAACCCGCTCAACGAGACGTTGTCCGGCTCGTCGGGCAGTACCTCACCGAGCTCGCCCGCGATGGCGACGATTCGATCCCACCGTTTGGGCTCGCGCACCACTCGGCGGATCGAGGGCCACCCGCGGTCGAGCAGGAACGTTGCGACCGCCCGGTTGGCGGCGATCATGAAATCCTCGATGATGTCGCGCCCGCGCCCGCGCCGGGTCACAGCGAGATCCACGACCTTGCCGTGCGCGACGACCGGCCTCGCCTCGACGCTCTCGAAGTCCAGGGCGCCGGCGCGTACGCTGGCGCCGCGGAGGCGATGCGCGGCTTCGTCCTGGAGCCGGAGCTGGCGGGCGAGCTGGGGATCGTCGGCGACGCGGCGCGGTGCGGGTGTCCGGTTCTCCAGCCAGTCGCCCACCGCATCGTACGCGAGCTTGGCCCGATTGTGCACGAGTGCATGATGGATCTCGACATTGCGCAGAGCGCCATCGACGCCGACGCCGAATTCGGTGACGACCGCGAGGCGATCCTCGCCCTCGTTCAACGATGTGAGATCGGTGGACAGCCGCTCGGGCAGCATGGGGAAGACCGCCACGCCCGTGTAGACGGAGGTCGTGTTCGTCGCGGCATGCTCGTCGGCGGCTGAGCCGCGCGGCACGAGTCGCCTCACATCGGCGACTCCGATCCGGACACGAATCACATCGTCGGCTAGCCGCTCCGCGAGCTCGATCTGGTCGAGATCGCGTGACTCGCGGTTGTCGATCGACGACCATGGGAGATCGCGAAGGTCCTGGACATCGGGCCGCAGCGGATCGTCGGACGGGTCGTCGAGGGAGCGGACCTCGTGCAGTACGGCGCGCGGAAACTCGGGCGTAAACCCATGCTGGCGCATCGCCGCGGCGGCCAGGGAGCGGAGGTTGGGGATCGGAGGAGACGCGGGCATCGGTCGGGATCAGTGCAAGTCGTGCTCCTTTGCGGGCGAGGTGGTCAGATGCGGCGACCGGGGCGGACGTCCGCGTCGTCGAGCCGACGAGTCACGCGCTCCCACGGCTCGATCGCACCCGGAACGATGCGAAACAGTGGATGAGGCTCCGGAGTCGCGACGTCACGCCAGGCCCGATGCAGCGCCGGGCTGCGCGCGCCGAGCTTGTGGAGCAAGTGGTGCCATTCGTGGGTGAGCTGGCCGGCGGCGACATCGATCGGCTCGCACTCGCGGACGGGACCGACCTTGCGAGCATCGAAGGCGTAGCCTCGGCATCGCGATTCCTCGAGCACACCGGCGAGATATGCATTGATCGCCGAGCGGGGAGCCCCGTGGGACGAGAAGCGCGACAACTGCGGGTGGCTGCGATATCCGGTCGTTTCGCCGCGCAGGACCGCTCGCGCCAGGAGCGCTTCCCGCCAGAGAGCCACCAGCCCCCGCGGGTCGAGATATCTCGGGTGCAGCGTCCAGAGTCGCACCGTGGTCTCAGCTCCCCAATGCTTCGGTGCGCGAACCGCCGGTATCGCTCACGCGTTGCTCCCCAATGCGCCGGTGCGCGAGGTGCCGGTATCGCTCACGGGTTCTCCACCGTGCTCCACGTCCTCGCCAGTCGATCCAGTACGCCTCCCAGATCCGGCTTCTGCTCCAGCACCGGTAGCAGCGGATCGGCCGTCAGCCGCTCCATCCGCTCGACGGCATTCCTGATCGTGAAGTCCTTCGGGTCCAGTGCCTCGTTCACCTCGTCCCACCGGAGGGGCATCGAGACGGTGGCGCCGGGAAGCGGCCGGACGCTGAACGGCGCCACGATCGTCTGTCCGTGCCGGTTCTGGAGATAGTCGAGGTACACCTTGTCGCCACGCTTCGTGACGTGCCGCGTGATGGTCGCGATGTCCGGGAGCTCTCGAAGCACCAACCGCGCCAGCAGCTCGCCGAGCGTGCGCGACTGGGCGTACGTGCACTGGCGACCGAGCGGGATGAGGATGTGGAGTCCGGTCTTTCCGGTCGTCTTCACGTAGTGCGGGAGCTCCGCCACGTCGCAGATCCGGTGCAGCACCTGCGCGGTCCGGATCACATCCGGGAACGGCGCTTCCTTCGGATCGAGATCGATCACGCACCAGTCGCACAGCTCGAGCGATCCCACGCGACTCGCCCAGATGTGGAGCGGGATCGTCCCGAGGTTGGCGACGTAGAGGAGCGACTCCTGATCGTCGCACACGAAGTAGCGGATCTCGCGCTGCGACTCCTCGCTCCAGATCCCCACCGTGCGCAGCCAGTCCGGCGCGAACTCGGGAGCGTCTTTCTGATAGAAGGACTTCCCCTCGATGCCGTCCGGGAATCGCGTCATCACCACGGGCCGGTTGCGCAGATACGGAAGGATCCACGATGACACGGAGCGGTAGTACTCGATCAGATCTCCCTTGGTGTATCGCTCGGCCGGCCAGAAGATCTTCTTCGGGTTGGA
Source organism: uncultured Gemmatimonadaceae bacterium (assembly GCA_964385525.1). Lineage (GTDB taxonomy): Bacteria > Gemmatimonadota > Gemmatimonadetes > Gemmatimonadales > Gemmatimonadaceae > DATKCV01. Next base: position 3,224 of record CAYLPM010000431.1, on the reverse strand, counting down.
GAAGTTGATCGTCTTGCGCGCAGCCGCCGGCGGCGCGGACGGCGCCGGTTCGGACACGGACGCCGCCGCGGTGCCGGATTCGGACGCGGATTCGGCGATGTCATCGTACGCCATCACCTGGCGCGTGCAGTCGCTCGGCGGTTTGTCGGTTCGCAATCGCAGGAAGGCGGCATGCCTGAGCAGGCCATCCGGCGTCCACTCGCGAAACCGCACCTCGCAGACGTTCACCGGCTCGACCCAGGTCGTCGTCTTCGTGTCGGGGATGTCGTCGGCCGGTACGCCATCGATCACCGGCCCGCGGCACGGCGCGTCGCGCCGCACGATCGGCTGGAGCAGGGCGGCGAGCTCGGCGAGCATGGCCTGGTCGAATCCGGTGCCGACGCGGCCCGCATACACCAGCGTGTCGTTCACGTAATCGGCGAGCTGGAGCGCGCCGAAGTGGCTGCGCGACCCCATCGGCTCGGTGTAGCCGACGATCACGAAATCACCGGTGCGCTCCGCCTTGACCTTGAGCCAGTGACCGTACCGACCGGCGCGGTACGGCGCGTCGGACTTCTTGGCGATGATGCCCTCGAGCCCGATCGCGCTCACCTGCTCGAGGAACGCCTCACCCTCGCGATCGATGTGGTCGAGCACGCGCACGGGGCCGAGCCTCGGCACGACCTCCGTCAGGAGCTCCTTGCGCGCGAGCAACGGAAGCGGCCGCAGATCGAAGTCCTCGAATGCCAGCAGGTCGAACGCATAGAACGTCGCGGGCAGCTCCACGGCGGCGCTCCGGATGTCGATCTCGGAGTGCAGCCGGCCGCGCTGCTGGAGCCGCGAGAAGCTCGGCTTTCCCTGCGCGTCGAGCACCACGACTTCGCCATCGACGATGCACGACTCGACGGGAAGCGCCTTGATCGCGCGCGCGATCTCGGGAAACACCGCCGTGTAGTCGTTGCCCTTTCGCGTGAGGAGCAGGGCCTCACCGTTCGACTTGCCGGCGATGAGGCGATACCCGTCGAGCTTCAGCTCGAACAGCCACCCGTCGCGCGTGAACGCCTCGTCCGCGGGCTCGGCGAGCATCGGCTTGACCGACGCGGTCTCCACGCGGGACCGCACCGCGCCCGCCCGCTCGACCATCGCGCGCAGTCTCGTGCCGGGCGTCACGCCCGCCTTCACCTCCTCGACGGTCAGCCCCGAGAGCACGGACTCCTCCGGGAACTGGTCTCCCGGACTCTTCACCCACGCGTCGCGTTCCTTGAGCAGGAGCCAGTCGCGCTCGCTCTTCTTGATCTTCACGAGCGCCCACTTGCCGTGGAGCTTGTAGCCCTTCAGCTCGAACAGCAGCTTCCCCTTCTCCAGCCCCTCGTTCCAGTCCTCGAGCGGCACCCACTCGCCGCGGTCCCAGACGATGATGCCGCCGGCGCCGTAGTTCCCCGCCGGGATGATCCCCTCGAAGTCGCCGTACTCGAGCGGATGGTCCTCGACCTTCACGGCGAGTCGCTTGTCGTTCACGTCGTACGAGGGTCCCCTGGGCACCGCCCACGAGCGGAGCACGCCGCCCATCTCCAATCGCAGATCGAAGTGGAGCTGCCGCGCCGAATGCTTGTGGACGACGAAGAGCCGCCCGATGACGGGCGACACACTCCCGACCGGCTCCGGCGAGCGGTCGGGCGACCGCTTGGCGCGGTAGGAGCTCAGCGCGTCCGCGGCCGGGTCCGGTGCGTCACTTCCCGGGGGCACACTCGTCTCCGTTCAGAGTTCGAGGAAAGGGCCGGCAGCCGCACGGAGCGCGCTCGAGCCACGCACAAACATGATGTCGCTAAGTCCGAAGTGGAAAACTCGTTTGCTCCATCGTAGCTTGACGTCAGGTCCCGTTCCAGCCCCACCCCCACCCCACAGCCAGCAGCCAGCCCCACTGTCCTTCAGCCGCCGCCTCCGATGCCTGCACGCTCAATCGCTTCAGCGACGATCTCGTTCGGTCTCGTCTCGGTCCCCGTCAATCTCTACTCCTCGTCCGAGTCGAAGTCGAGCGTGTCCTTCAACATGCTCCACAAGAAGTGCAGCTCGCGTCTCAAGCAGCAGTACATCTGTCCGAAGGATGACAACGAGGTCGTCGGGCGCGAGGACACGGTCAAGGGATACGAGTTCGCGAAGGACCAATACGTGGTCCTGGCGCCGGAGGAGCTGAAGGCGCTGGAGGAGAAGGCCACGGGGATGATCGACGTCGTGGAGTTCGTTCCGCTCGCGAAGGTCGACCGTGAGTACCTCGAGAAGGTCTATTACCTCGGCCCCGACAAGGGGGGAGACCGTGCCTATCGTCTCCTCTGCGAAGCGCTGAAGGAGACGGGACGCGCGGCGCTCGGCCAGTACTCGGCGCGGGGCCGGCAGTATCTCGTGCTGCTGCGTCCGCGCGATGGCGTCCTCGTGATGGAGCAGCTTCACTACGCCGATGAAGTCCGCGCGTCGACCGAGGTCCCTGTCCCCCAGGGCGACATCAAGCCGGCGGAGCTCGCGCTCGCCAAGCAGTTGATCGAGCAGACGGCGAACGAAGCGTTCGAGCCCGAGAAGTACCGGGACACCGTCCGCGAGCGCGTGCTGGAGACGATCCAGCGCAAGATCGATGGGCAGGACATCACGGCGGATGTCTCGCCGGAATCCGGCGGCAAGATCATCGATCTGATGGAGGCGCTGAAAGCGAGCCTGGCCCGGCCCGGGGAGGCGGACGCGGAGCGCAAGGTCTCGTGAGGCTGCTCGCCGGCACGAGCGGCTACGCCTTCAAGGAGTGGAAGGGCACCTTCTATCCGGCGGACCTCGGGGACGACGGGTGGCTCGGCTTCTACGCCGGCAGATTCCCGACGGTCGAGATCAACAACACTTTCTACCGGCTGCCGAAGGAAAAGGTGCTGCTCGACTGGGCGGCGCAGGTGCCGGAGCAGTTCACGTTCGCGATCAAGGCCAGCCAGCGCATCACGCACTTCGCGCGGCTCAAGCCGGAGTGTGCCGACGCACTCGCCTTTCTGCTGAAGAACACGGCCACGCTCGGCAGCCGAATGGGGCCGGTGCTCTTCCAGCTCCCGCCCAATCTGAAGAAGGACCTCGCGCGGCTCCGCGCGTTCCTCGAGCTGCTGCCCGACGACCGGCGCTTCACGATCGAGTTCCGGCACGAGAGCTGGTTCGACGACGATGTGCTGGGCGCGCTGCGCGAGAAGGACGTCGCGCTCTGCATCGGCGAGCAGCAG
>CAYLPM010000430.1:0-1901 GCA_964385525.1 uncultured Gemmatimonadaceae bacterium | reverse complement strand
GCGGGCAACGAGATCGACGTGACTTCCGAGGTCCAGCAGCACATCGGGCGCAACCAGGTGCGCGCGGTCGCGATGTCGTCCACCGATGCGGTGGTCCGCGGGATGGAGGTCATCGACACGGGCGGCCCGATCTCGGTCCCGGTCGGCAGCGCGCCACTTGGCCGCATCCTGAACGTGCTCGGCGAGCCCGTGGACAACGGCCCGCCGATCCCGGCCGACGCGCCGCGCTGGCCCATTCACCGGAAACGGCCGGACTTCGTGGACCTCGAGCCCAAGACCGAGGTCTTCGAGACGGGCATCAAGGTCATCGATCTGATCGCGCCATTCGTCAAGGGCGGCAAGATCGGGCTCTTCGGCGGCGCCGGCGTCGGCAAGACGGTCGTCATCCAGGAGCTCATCAACAACGTCGCGAAGGGCCACGGCGGTCGCTCGGTGTTCTGTGGCGTGGGCGAGCGGACGCGCGAAGGCAACGACCTCTACCTCGAGTTCAAGGAGGCGGGGATTCTCGACCAGGTGGCGCTGATCTACGGCCAGATGAACGAGCCGCCGGGCGCGCGCCTGCGGGTGGGCCTCTCGGGGCTGACGGTGGCCGAATACTTTCGCGATGTCGAGAACCAGGATGTGCTCGTCTTCATCGACAACATCTTCCGGTTCACGCAGGCGGGCTCCGAGGTGTCGGCGCTGCTCGGGCGCATGCCGAGCGCCGTCGGGTACCAGCCGACGCTGGCGACGGAGATGGGCGAGCTCCAGGAGCGCATCACCTCGACGAAGCACGGGTCGATAACGTCCGTGCAGGCGATCTACGTGCCGGCGGACGACATCACGGACCCCGCGCCGGCGACGGCGTTCGCCCACCTCGATGCGACGGTCGTGCTCTCGCGCGCGATCACCGAGCTCGGGATCTACCCGGCGGTGGACCCGCTCGCCTCGTCCTCCCGCATCCTCGACGCGCAGTACCTCGGCGAGCGCCACTACAAGGTCGCGCGCGACGTGCAGCGGATCCTCCAGCGCTACCAGGAGCTTCAGGACATCATCGCGATCCTGGGCATGGATGAGCTGTCGGAGGACGACAAGAAGATCGTCGGCCGCGCGCGCCGCATTCAGCGCTTCATGTCGCAGCCTTTCGCCGTCGCGTCGCAGTTCACAGGACGCGACGGGAAGTACGTCAAGCTCGACGAGACGGTGTCGTCGTTCGAGCGGCTCGTTTCGGGCGAGTTCGACGAGCTGCCTGAACAGGCCTTTTACATGGTCGGCGGGATCGACGAGGCGGTGGAGCAGGCGAACACGCTGGCGCGCGGGTGAGGCGGCGATGCTGACCGTGTCGGTGATCTCGCCGGAGAAGGTGCTCTTCGAGGGAGAAGCGGAGTCCGTCGTCGCCCCGGCTTTTGACGGAGAGGTGGGGATCCTCGATGGCCATGCGCCGATGATGACGCTCCTGGGTCGCGGCGAGCTGCGACTGGGGTCGGGGTCGGGCGAACGTCGGTTTTCCGTGGCCGGCGGCTTCCTGCAGGTGGCGGACGACCACGTGCGCGTGGTGACGGAGAGCGCGAGCGCGCTCTAGGGGAGTGCGCCCTTCACCCGGATGGGATGTCTGCCGACCGCGCAGGTCACCCGGTGCCGACCGCGCAGGCACTGACATTGAACGCGGAGGCATCGACATTGACCGCAGAGGAACGCGGAGAAACGGCGAGGAACGCAGAGGACGGCACACCCGTCGGAGGTCTGCCCGCGACGAGCCCGGACGAATGCTTGGAAACAACCTCGGGACGCAAGGGCTTCCCGTGGTCGTTCGTCCGATCATTCCGGGCTCGAGGCGATCGGGAGCTCCTTCGGCGTGCAGTCCTCTGCGACCTCCGCGCCAGCCTCGGCGATCCTCCGCGGTTCAAATGCAGTTCGATCCG
>CAYLPM010000429.1:0-2104 GCA_964385525.1 uncultured Gemmatimonadaceae bacterium | reverse complement strand
GCCGCACGCACCGACGCGCGCGGGTCACTCGGCAACCAGTTCTGAACCGCATGCTGACGACCGCCTACCGGACGGTTCACGATGCGCACGTGAGCGCAGCCATCGACTGGCTGATCCGCGCGCACCACGCGACGGCGGATGGTGGCCGCGCGGCATCGGAACCTCGGCATTGCCGAGCGGAGAGCCCTTCGCGCGCCGCGAAGCACGCGCTCGAGAAGCACCGGCGGGCAAGGCGTTCTCGCCCGCCGCAACAAGTCTGCGCCCGTAGCTCGGGCATCGCTCGGTCCGCATCAGCGTCAGGAGATCACACATGGGTGCGCTCGTCGTGGAGTTCTGGCAGTTCCTCAGGGTGCGCAAGAAGTGGTGGTTGCTGCCGATCGTCGTGGTGATGGCCATGGTGGGCGCGCTCCTCGTGTTCGCGCAGGGCTCGGCACTGGCGCCGTTCATTTACACGATCTTCTAGATCGCGCGGCGCCGAAGGGAGCATCGTGTCTACCGGATCGCGAGGGTGGCGCACCGGGGTGCTGCTGGCACTGTGCACCATCGCATTGTCGCTCGTCGTCGTCGCCGCCGCGGGAGAATGGGCGGTCCGCCATCGCGAGCGGACCCGCACCAGCGCGCCCGGCACCATGTCGAAGATCTTCTACCGCCACTCGCGCCTCATGCACGCGCTGGAGCGGGGGACGGACTACTACGGCTGGGTGAGCATCGGGCGGCAGGGATTCCGAGGCGCGCGCGAGGTGTCGGAGACGCCGCCGGATTCCGTCTTCCGCATCATCGCCGTCGGCGGCTCGACGACGTTCGACGGGAACACCTCGGGGGACTCCGGCGCCTGGCCGGCCAGGCTCGAGCAGATCCTCGATTCGATCAGCACGACGAGGCGGGTCGAGGTGCTGAACGCCGGGGTGCCCGGCTTCCAGGTCTTCGACGATCTCATTCGACTCGAGCTCGAGCTGCACCGCTATCGTCCCGACCTGATCGTTCTGTATCAGGGGCACAACGATCTGTTCAACACCCTGTCGCGTGCCGGTCGACCGAGTGGCGAGGCATTCGACTCGAGGCCCGGCGAAATACCGACCGTCTACCCCTGGTCCCGGTGGCTGGAGCGGCATTCCCTGCTCTATCACAAGCTCCGGTCGCGATGGCAGGCGATTCGCTTCAGGTCCACGGGCGAAGAGAGCGGCGCGCGCGCCACTCCGGCCGACTACGCGCGCGTGCTGCCGGGCGGCGTGGAGGCCTTCGCGCGCAACGTTCGACTGTACGTCACCGTCGCGAGGACGCTGGGTATCGATGTCGTCATTCCGGAGGTCGTGCGCGCGGCGACACCAGCGGCCGACGGGGGCACACCGGAAGCCGTGGAGCTTCTGTGGCGCCGCGCGATGCCCTTCGCGACATCCAGCGACGTGCGCAAGGGCTACGCGATGATCGATTCCGCGACCCGGCACATCGCCGCGGAGCTCGGTGCCCTTCACGTTCCCGCGTCCAATCCCGAGCTTTGGATGGTCGACGGGTATGCGGATGGCGATCCGATTCACTTCAACGATGTCGGCGCGTGGCGATTCGCCCGGAATCTGGCGCTGGCGCTTCGACCGCGGCTCGATGATCGTGCGCACGTTGTCGCGCAGCACTGACGACGGGCGCACAGGCGTGCCATGCGGACGGGAGTGATTCGACACCTCCTGCTCGCCTCGTCGGCGATGCTCGGCGGAACGGTCGGCGCTCTCGCACTCGTCGAGCTCGGGCTGCGTGCCTTCTCGCTCGCGCCCTCGGTCGGGATCTCCACCGTCACCGAAACCGAGTTCACGCGCGTTCCAGGATTGTTCGGGCCGGGGCAGGAGATCGTGGACCGCCGGCTCCCGGCCCTGCCGTTCGCCGTTCGCATCAACGCGCTCGGCTACCGCGGCGCCGACTTCGCGCTCGAGAAGGCCGCCGGCGAGCTGCGCGTGCTCGCCATCGGAGATTCGTTCACGTACGGCGACTTCGTCGACGATGATGAGACGCTGCCCGCCGTCCTGGAACGACGACTGTCCGCCGGCTGCGCAGGGCCCGTGACCGTGATCAACGCCGGCGTCGGCGGCTCCACGATCACGACACACATCAGGAT
>CAYLPM010000428.1:0-6782 GCA_964385525.1 uncultured Gemmatimonadaceae bacterium | reverse complement strand
GCAGGCGCGGCGCACGCGCACGTCCGCCAGGCACAGGCCATGGTCCGCGAGGGGCTCGTGACGAAAAGCGACGCCCTGCTCGCCGCGGTCCGCGCCGGCGAGATCGAGGCGCAGCTCGCCGAGGCTCGCGGGGCGGCGAGTACCGCCCGACATGCGCTCGCGGTGCTGCTAGGTGACCCCGATTCGAGAGCGCTGACGCTACCCACGACGCTGCCGGGCTCCGAGGCGATTCGCACCATCGCCGCAGGCGACACGAGCGACGCACCGGCTACGGCACGCGCCGACCTCGACGCCGCGCAGGCGGGACTCGAGGCCGCGCGTGCCGATGCACATCGCGCGAGCTCCACGCTCCTGCCGCGGATCAACGCCTTCGGACGCTACGACTGGAACGACGCTGCCCGGGCGTTCGGCGGCGAGAAGAGCTGGACCGTCGGCGTGCTGGCTTCGTGGACGCTCTTCGGCGGTGGAAGCGAGATCGCGGACATTCAGGGCGCCAACGGTCGCGCGGCGGCGGCGCAGGCGGGCGCCGAAGCGGCGCGGGCCTCGGCCGAGCTCGAGCGCGAACAGACGCGCACGTCGCTGCTGGTGGCGCTCCAGCGCCTCGCCATTTCCGAGCAGGGAACAGCGCAGGCTGCCGAAGCGCACCGGCTCGTCACCCGGCGGTATGGCGGCGGACTGGCGACGGTCGCCGAGCTGCTCGATGCACAGGCGACCGAGACCGCGAGCGCGCTCTCACTCTCGCATGCACGCTACGCCGTCATCGCCGCCGCCGCCGAGCGACGGCGTGCTCTCGGCGCCGACCCCGGCGCGCTCGCCGTGCTCGATCGCGCCGGCGCCGGCGTCGTGAACTGATCACGCCCATTCGAACCGAGGATCTCTTTCATGAAGCCCCGTTCGTCCGTCCTCGCCCACGGTGGTGTGCTCGCCGGCGCGGCGCTCATCGCGCTCGCCGCCTGCGGATCACCCGAGGAGCACGCGACCGCGGAGACGAGCCCCGTGTCCGCCGCCGTGCACGTACACGTCGTGCGTGACACCATCGTCCAGTCCACCTTCGAGGCGTCGGGCACCGCGCAGCCGCTGCAGCAGGCGACGCTGAGCACGAAGCTCATGGGTACCGTCACGGCGGTCCTCGTGCAGGAAGGCGACGAGGTCGCGGCCGGCCAGCCGCTCGTGCGCCTCGATGCACGCGACCTCGCGGCGAAGGAGGCGCAGGTCGCCGCGTCGATCGCCGACGCCGACGCGATGCATCGCGATGCCGAGACGCAGGCAGGGCGCATCCGTGCGCTGTACGCGGACAGCGCGGCCACCAAGGCGCAGCTCGACGCCGCGGAGACGGGCCTCGCTCGTGCCGCCGCGGGGCTCCGCGCGGCGCGCGCCTCGGCCGCCGAGCTGGAGGCCGTGCGCAGCTACGCGACCATCCGTGCGCCCTTCGCCGGGATCGTCACGCGGCGCTTCGTCGATCCGGGCGCCTTCGCGGCCCCTGGAGCGCCGCTCGTGCACGTCCAGGATGCGTCGCAGCTCCGCGTTGCCGTCAGCGCCCCCCCCGACGCGGTGCGCGGTCTGCGCCGAGGCATGCGTATCCAGGCGAACATCGAAGGGCGTCCGATCGGCGCGATGGTCGAGGGTGTCGTGCCGGGCATGGGAGGCAACCTCTACACGGTCAACGCGCTCGTCACGAATCGCAGCGGCGCGATGCTCGCCGGCAGCGCCGCGACGCTGTCACTGCCGCTCGGCGAGCGTACGGCCATCGTCGTACCCGCCTCCGCCGTCACCCGGGAGGGCGACCTCACCGGCGTGACCGTTCGCACGGCACAGGGCGACGAGATCCGCTGGGTGCGTCTCGGCGCGGAGCACGGAATGTCCGTCGAAGTGACCGGCGGCCTCCGTGCCGGCGACCAGATCGTGGTGCGCGCGGTGGAACCGGTGGCCACCGAGACGCCCGAGGGAGGGAGGTGAGCATGGCCTCCATGGGCATTTCCGGCCGCGTCGCGGGAGGCTTCCTGCGCAGCAAGCTCACGCCGCTGGTCACGATCGCGGCGCTCACCGTCGGCCTGCTCGGGCTTCTGGCGACCCCGCGCGAGGAGGAGCCCCAGATCTCCGTCCCGATGATCGACGTCATCGTCGCGATGCCGGGTCTTTCGCCCCGCGAGGCGGAGAATCTGCTCGCGCGTCCGATCGAGCAGCGGATGCTGGAGATTGCCGGCGTCGAGCACGTGTACACGATCAGCGGTGACGGCTACGCGATGGTCACCGTCCGGTTCGAGGTCGGCGAGGACCAGGAGCGCAGCGTCACGAAGGTGCAGGCGAAGCTTGCGGGCGCGATGGACAAGGCACCGGCGGGGGCACTGCCGCCGATCGTGAAGGCGCATTCGATCGACGACGTTCCAGTGCTGACGCTGACGCTCCACTCGGCGACGTACGACGCGAACGCGCTCCGCCAGCTCGCGGTGCACCTCGAGGACGAGATTCGCACCGTGCCCGACGTCGCCGAGACGTTCGTGGTGGGGGGACAGCCGAAGCAGATCCGTGTGATGCTCGATCCCGCGCGCCTCGCGGCGAGCGGCGTGACGCCGGGCGAGGTTGCGATGGCGCTCGAGGGGGCCAACGCGCGCCTCCAGGCCGGCGAGCTCGCGACGGCCGGATCGGTGTACCGCATCGAGGTGGGAGCACCGCTCGCGACGGCGGCGGACGTCGGCAGCGTCGTCGTGACTGCGCGCGGTGGCGCGCCGGTGTACGTCCGCAGCGTCGCCGACGTGCGCGAGGATTTCGGCGAGACGACGACGTACGTCTCGCACCAGGGGAAGACGGGTGCGGCGGAGCGCGCGGTGACGATCGCCGTCGCCAAGCGGAAGGGTGCCAACGCGACGCACGTCACCGAAGCCGCCATGGAGCGGGTGAATGCCGCGAAGGGGCGGCTGCTCCCGGATGATGTCGCGCTCACCGTCACTCGAGACTACGGCGAGACGGCAGGCGAAAAGGCCCGGGAGCTGATCCTTCATCTGCTGATCGCGACGCTGTCCGTGACGGCGCTGATCTGGATCTTCCTCGGCTGGCGCGAGGCCGTCGTCGTACTCGTGGCCGTCCCGGTGACGCTCGCGCTGACCCTGTTCGTCTACTACGCGCTCGGCTACACCCTCAACCGGATCACGCTGTTCGCGCTGATCTTCTCGATCGGCATCCTGGTGGACGATGCCATCGTCGTGGTCGAGAACATCTACCGCCACCTGAAGATGGGCGACCGCACGCCGGAGGTGGCGGCGGTCGAGGCGGTGGACGAGGTCGGCAACCCGACGATCCTCGCGACGTTCACGGTCATCGCGGCGATCCTTCCGATGGCGTTCGTGAGCGGGATGATGGGCCCGTACATGCGGCCCATCCCGGTCGGGGCCAGTGTGGCGATGCTCACGTCCCTCGCCGTGGCGTTCATCGTGACGCCGTATCTCGCCTATCGCCTGCTGAAGGGACACGTCGAGGCGAGCCCCCGCGCCGGCGAGGCGCTTCAACGTGGCCACGAGCAGGAGGAGACCGGCAGGATCGGACGCCTCTACGCGCGGATCATGGCTCCGCTCATGGATCGGCCGTCGCGCCGCCTGGCGTTCTACGGCGGCGTGGTCGCCCTGTTGTTCGTGAGCGTGGGGCTGGTGTTCGTGAAGGCGGTGCAGGTGAAGATGCTGCCCTTCGACAACAAGAGCGAGTTCCAGATCGTGCTCGACCTCCCGGAGGGTACGCCGCTCGAGACGACGAACGCGCTCGGCCAGGAGGTCGCCGGCTACCTCCGCACGGTGCCCGAGGTGCAGAGCACGGAGGTGTACGCCGGCACGGCCGCGCCGTTCAACTTCAACGGCCTGGTGCGGCACTACTTCATGCGGGAGGGCGCGAACGTCGCCGACGTGCAGGTGAACCTGCTGCCCAAGCACGACCGCGACCGCCAGAGCCACGACATCGCCGTGGCGGTCCGTCCCGGCATTGACTCGATCGCCAGGCGGTACGGCGCCTCGGCGAAGGTCGCCGAGATCCCGCCGGGGCCGCCGGTGCTGTCGACGCTCGTGGCGGAGGTCTACGCGGCGGACGACGGCACGCGGCTCGCCGCGGCGGAGGCGGTGATGCAGGTGTTCGCGTCCACGCCGGGCGTGGTGGACGTGGATTGGACGGTCGAGGCTCCACAGGAGCAGCGCGCGTTCCGCGTCGATCGCGTGCGCGCGGCGGAGGCGGGCGCGAGCGTCGAGCAGATCACGAGGACACTGTATCTCGCGCTGAGCGGCGCTCCGGCCGGTCTCGCGGCGAGTGCCACGGCGCGGGAGGGCACGGCGATCGTCCCGCGGCTCCCGCTCGACCGGCGCTCGTCGGTTGAGGCGCTGCTCTCGCTGCCGATCGCCACCGCGATGGGACCGCAGCCGCTCGCCCGTTTCGTCTCGGTGGTGCCCGGCGTGCGCGAGCCGTCGCGCGTGCGCAAGGATCTGCGCCCGACGATCTACGTGACCGGCGATGTCGCCGGCTCGATCGAGAGCCCGGTCTACGCGATCCTCGAGATGAACGAGAAGCTCGATGCGATCCGGGTGAACGGGGCGGAGATCGCCCGCTACAACGCGGTGCAGCCGGAGTCGCTCACCGAGACCGCCATCAAGTGGGACGGCGAGTGGCAGGTGACGATCGAGGTCTTCCGCGACCTCGGCATCGCCTTCGCGATCGTGCTGGTGCTGATCTACGTGCTCGTCGTCGGCTGGTTCCAGAGCTTCGGCGTCCCGCTGGTGATCATGGCGCCGATCCCGCTGACGCTGATCGGCATCCTGCCGGGCCACGCGATGAGCGGCGCGTTCTTCACCGCGACATCGATGATCGGAATGATCGCGCTCGCCGGCATCATCGTGCGCAATTCGATCCTGCTGGTGGACTTCATCCAGCTGGCCGAGGCCCGGGGACGAACGCTGCGCGAGGCGGTGCTCGAGGCCGGCGCGGTGCGGTTCCGCCCGATCGCGCTCACCGCCGCGGCGGTGGTCATCGGCGGGCTGGTGATGGTGCTCGATCCGATCTTCCAGGGCCTCGCGGTCGCCCTCATGAGCGGCGCGGTGGTCGCGACGCTGCTGACGATGGTCGTGGTGCCTTTGCTGTACTGGGAGCTTCGCCGCCGACAGGTGCCGGCCGGCTCGACGCCCCCGGCCGATTTCTCACTCGCGAGTTCCTCTCATGAAGATGCTGATGCTGGTGTACAGCGGCGCGCACCCGCGCCGGATCTCGTCGGTGCTCGATGATCAGGGCGCCGGCGGCTACACGGAGTTCGACGGCGTGCACGGCGTTGGGACGACCGGGCGTCGCGAGGGAAGCCGCGCATGGCCGGGCGAATCGACGCTCTTCGTGAGCGTGGTGCCCGGCGACGCCGTGCCGCCGCTGGCGGAAACCCTGCGCGCAGTCGCCGCCGAGCTTCCACCCGGCGAGCGGCTGCACGTCGCGGTGCTCCCGACGGAATCCTTCTTCTGATGCTCTGGTCTGGCCACGACGGCCCTCACGACAATTCTCAGGACACCGACTGCCATGTGCAACGACCATGTGATCCGCCGCTTCGCCGGCACGTTCGTGCTTCTGTCCCTCGGCCTGGGCTACTGGGTGCACCCGGCCTGGCTGCTCTTCACCGCGTTCGTCGGATTCAACCTGCTGCAGTCGAGCTTCACCCGCTTCTGCCCACTCGAGCGCATGCTCGGGCGGACGGGGATCCTCGGCTGCGAGCCTGCCCGCATCGATCATGACGCGCGGGCACGCGAGACACCGCGCGGTCGGAGTTCACCGAGGTGACCCGATCATGTCGAACACTGGTCAGCGCGCGGCCAGCACGGCGCGGCGCGCGCTGCCCTCGGCCTCCAGCTTCCCGCACATGATCTCGCAGAGCCGGAACACGTCACGATCGGCCAGGCTGTAGTGGACGTAGAGTCCCTCTTTGCGCCGGGTAACGAAGCCGAGCTGGTGGAGCATTCCGAGGTGCTTGGACACGTTCGCCTGGCCCAGGCCGGTCGCGTCGACGAGCTCGCCGACTGTCAGCTCGCCGTGGCGGAGGGCGTCGAGGATCTGCAGGCGCGCGCCCTCGCCGAGCGCCTTGAATCGTTCGGCGATGAGCGCCGTCAGCTCGCGGGTCATCCTGGGGTGTCGCGCCACTTCCACCTCGGTTGAATACTACATGGTAGTATAGTGATATAGACGGCCGGCGACCAGTGGTTCGCGCGTAGATGCGGCAGGACGCCGGAATCGACCCGGCTGCGAGCGTCAGCTCCAGTCGCGCGGCAACCTGCGCCAGTGCTCGCCATGTTCGTCATAGCCGTGCTGCAACGGTCGAAGGCTTCCGCTCGGCCGTTCGAGGGCGCAAACTTGAACGCTCGTACGCGGGCTGCTCCGCAGGGATGTGCGGGCGCCGTCGAGAGGGTGCGAGCTTCACACGAGGCGGATGATTCGTGGCCAACGACCGTCGATATCAGGAGGATGAGGTCGCGGAAATCTTCGAGGCGGCCGCGACTGCCAACGAGTCGCCACACCGCGAGCTCGCGTCCACGGAGGGACTGACTCTTTCGGAGCTCCAGGAGATCGGCCGGGAAGTCGGCGTTTCGCCGGAGCGGATCGCCGAGGCGGCGTCGGCGCTCGACCTGCGGCGGAGCGCGCAGCCGCGCCGGACGGATCTGGGGATGCCGGTGTCGGTGGAGCGAACCGTCGAGCTGTCGCGGGCGCCGACGGATCGCGAGTGGGAACTGCTCGTGGCCGATCTGCGCCGGACCTTCCAGGCGCAGGGGCGCGATGGATCG
>CAYLPM010000427.1:0-3300 GCA_964385525.1 uncultured Gemmatimonadaceae bacterium | reverse complement strand
CGGGTTGATCTGCACCGTGACGATGCGAGGGGCGAACGGCGAGAGATCGGCGCGCGGCTCGGCCAGGCCCTTCTGCATCTCGTTCAGAATGTGCAGCCGTCCCACACGCGCCTGCTCGAGCGCCTCCGTCATGATCGCGAGATCGAGCCCCTCGATCTTGATGTCCATCTGGATCGACGTGATCCCCGCTTCGGTCCCGGCGACCTTGAAGTCCATGTCGCCGAGGTGGTCCTCGGCGCCGAGGATGTCGCTGAGGATCGCGTAGTCCTTCCCTTCCTTGACCAGCCCCATGGCCACGCCGGCGACGGCGGCGCGCATCGGGACTCCGGCATCGAAGAGCGCGAGCGATCCGCCGCACACCGAGGCCATGGAGGAGGACCCGTTGGACTCGAGGACGTCGGACACGATGCGGATGGTGTACGGGAAGTCCTCGTAGTCCGGCAGCATGGGCTGGATCGCGCGCTCGGCAAGGTTGCCGTGCCCGATCTCGCGCCGGCTGGTCCCGCGCATCGGCCGCACTTCGCCGGTGGAGAACGGCGGGAAGTTGTAATGGAGCATGAACGTCTTGGTGCTCTCGCCGGGCTCGTCGATCGAGTCGAGCCGCTGCACGTCGTCTCGCGTGCCTAGCGTCGCGGCGACGAGGGCCTGGGTCTGCCCACGCGTGAACAGGGCCGAGCCGTGGACGCGAGGCAGGAGGCCGGTGTCGATCGAGATCTCGCGGATCTCGTCGAGCCCGCGGCCGTCGATGCGCTGGCGCTTCTTCAGCACCTGCTTGCGCATCGTGTCGTACTCGACGTCGCCGACGAGATCCTTGATGTCCTTCGCGTTCTCTGGAAACTCGCCCGCGAGAGCCTCGATGATCTCCTTCTTGACGGTGGAAACGGCCTCGGCCCGCGAATGCTTGTCCCTGGCGTTGATCGCCTCGACGATCTTGCCCTCGGCGAGGGTTTTCACCCGGGTGACGAGGTCGTCGGGATGCTCGGCCTTGGTCCAGGCCATTTTCTTGACATCGGCCTTCTTGAGCATGTCCTTCTGGAGCGCGACGAGCTCCTTGATGCCGCGGTGCGCGATCGTGATTGCCTCGACAACATCGGCTTCGGCGACCTCGAGCGCGCCTCCCTCGACCATGACGATCGAGTCTTCGCCGCCCGCGACCACCAGCTCCAAATCACTGTAGGTGAGCTGCTGGAAGGTGGGGTTCAGCACCCACTTACCTTCGATCCGCCCGATTCTGACGCCGGCTATCGGGTTGGCAAAGGGGATGCGCGAGGCGTTGAGGGCGTAGGAGACGGCGAGGAGCGCCAGCATGTCGGCGTCGTTCTCCTGGTCGGCGGAGACGACGTAGACGAAGACCTGGACCTCGTTCTTGAACCCGTCGGGAAAGAGCGGACGAATGGACCGGTCGATGATCCGGGCGGATAGAATCTCGCCATCCTGCGGCCGGCCTTCGCGCTTGATGAAGCCCCCGGGAATCTTGCCCGCGGCGTATGACCTTTCCTTGTATTCGACCGTCAAAGGAAAGAAGCTGAGGTGGCTCAGGCTATCGCTGACGGTGACCGTGGCGAGGACGACCGTGTCACCGAACTGTACGACGGCCGAGCCGGCCGCCTGTTTGGCCATGCGGCCGCTTTCGATGATCAGTCGCCGACCCGCGAACGTCTTCTCTACTCGTTGCATCGTCTCTCTTCCGCAGTTCCGCTTCGTTGCTGGAGTGGTGTGCCGCACTGGCGCGCACACAGAAACGCGCGGGCCGCAAGAGCGGCGCCCGCGCGATGGTTCCTCGTCGATCGACTAATGTCGGAGACCGAGCTCGTCAATGATCTTGCGATAGCCGTCGATGTCCGTCCGCTTCAGGTAGTCGAGGAGTCGCCGGCGTCTGCCGACCATCTTCAGCAGTCCACGCCTGCTGTGGTGGTCCTTGGCGTGCGCCCGGAAGTGGTCGGTCAGGTAGTTGATGCGTTCGGTCAGCACGGCAATCTGGACGCGCGCGGAACCGGTGTCGCTTTCGTGGGTTCGATACTTCTCGATCGTCGATGCTTTTTCGAAGGCCATGGTATTATATTCCCCGCGGGACCTGCCGCGCTTGGTGCGCCGAATTCATTGAAGCACAGTAGTTTAAAACACTCGCCCACCTCTGTAAAGGCTCACCGCATTGCCTGAGCGCTATCTTGGCCAGTCGCTGGGCAAGTACCGCATCGATGCCATCATCGGAAGCGGTGGCTTTGCGTGGGTGTACAAGGCGTGGGACCCCGAGCTCGAGATCCCCGTCGCGCTCAAGATCCTCAAGCCCCAGTACGCCGGCGACCCCCTCTTCGAGCAGCGCTTCCGCCGCGAGGCCTCGACCGCGGCCCGGCTTCGCCACCCGAACATCGTCAAGATCTACACGGTCGGCCGCGAGAGCGAGGCCGTGTACTTCGCGATGGACTACCTCCCGCAGGGGCTCGCCGACCGGCTGAACGTCATGACGACGCTCCCCGAGTCGATGCTCATCCGGATGGCGATCGACGTCGCGAGCGCGCTGGGCTTCGCGCATCGCGAAGGCGTGATCCACCGCGACATCAAGACGGACAACATCCTCTTCGATGACCACGGCAATGCGATCGTCGCCGATTTTGGCATCGCGCGAGCCGTGTCCGGCTACGCCGAGTCGACGGGCACCAACATGGTGGTCGGGACGCCGCAGTACTTCTCGCCGGAGCAGGCCCGCGGCCTCGCCCTCGATGGACGCGCGGACCTCTACTCCCTCGGCGTGACGCTGTTCAAGGCGAGCACCGGCGTGCTTCCCTTCACCGGCGATGACTGGTACGAGATCGCCCGCCAGCACGTCGAGGAGAAGCCGCCACGGCCGCGCACGATCAACCCGACCCTCTCGAAGGAGCTCGAGGACATCATCCTCCAGTGTCTCGAGAAGGACGCCGACGACCGGTTCGAGAGCGGCGAGCAGATGTGCGAGGCGCTCCTTCACCTGCTCCAGGATCGCGGGGAGACGGCATCCTTCCTGACGATGGTGGCGCCGCCGGTCGCGACGCTGAGCGGGCCGCGCTCTTCCCGCAAGCTGCGGCGGCGGATCCGGCGCATGGATCGCCGGTGGCTCGTCGGCGGCGGGATCGGGATGCTGCTGATGGCCGGCTTCGTGTCGCAGCTCGGCGGGAACGACGCGAACGCGCGCGGAACCCGGGATTCCCTTGACACCACCGTCGCCGGCGGCGCCGTGAGCGTCGTCGACTCCTCGCTGCTCGTTGACCCCCGGGGCATCCTCCGGGTGGTCGCCGACCCCCGGGCCGACGTGATGCTCAACGG
>CAYLPM010000426.1:0-5172 GCA_964385525.1 uncultured Gemmatimonadaceae bacterium | reverse complement strand
GAGCGGATCGAGGAGGTGGTGGCCACGTCGGTCGCCGACCGGCGCTTCAGCCTCGTGCTGCTCGGCGTGTTTGCGATCTCGGCGCTGCTGCTGGCCATGCTCGGCGTCTACAGCGTGATCTCGGTGCTCGTCGCCCAGCGCGAGCAGGAGATCGGGATCCGCGTCGCGCTCGGAGCGCAGTCGCGCGACGTCGTCGGACTCGTGCTGCGACACGGGACCGTGCTCACCATCGTCGGCGTCGCGATCGGAATCGGCATCGCGCTGGCCCTCACGCGGCTGATCGAAAGCCTGCTCTACGGGGTGACGGCGACGGACCCGGTGTCATTTTCCGCCGTGTCGGCGTTGCTGCTGCTCGTCGCCGTGGCGGCGAGCTGGATTCCGGCTCGGCGGGCGACGCGGGTGGACCCGATGAGCGTGTTGCGGAACGCATAGCGGAGGCGAGGGGCGCGGGGATCTCGGTACGCTCGCCCGTCGAGCACTGGACCGGCGTTCGTCCCCGCCGGCTGTCGCGCGGTCGCCCACTGCCGTAGAATCCGGGACCCGCGCCGTAGCCCGCGCCGACACCTCACGCCGGAAGGCCTCATGCTAGGCTCGTCGTTCCGAGCGGCGATCGCCGCCCTCGTCCTCCTCGCCGCGCCGTTTGCGTCTCACGCCCAGGACTCCGCGCGAAGCCCCGCGGCCCGACGCAACCCGATGCAGGAGGGGTTGCCGCTCGCGCCGACGCGCAGCGTGACGTTCACGACCGACGTCGGAAGCTGGATGTCGGTGGACGTGAGTCCGGACGGGCGGACGCTCGTCTTCGATCTGCTCGGCGACATCTACACGATGCCGATCGAGGGCGGCTCGGCGACGCCGCTCACGCGCGGCATGGCGTTCGATGGCCAGCCGCGCTTCTCCCCCGACGGACGGCGGATTGCCTTCATCTCCGACCGCGATGGGGGATGGAACGTCTGGACGATGTCCCTCGACAAGCGGGATACCAGCCAGGTCTCGCGCGGCAAGACCAACTCGTACGAATCACCGGAGTGGACGCCGGACGGCAAGTACGTCGTCGTCACGCGCAACAACAAGCTGCACATGTTCCACGCCAACGGCGGGAGCGGGCAGCGGCTGATCCCCGCGCCCTCGGGTCCGGGCCAGTCGGACGTCCTGCGCCACATGGGCGCGGCGTTCGGCGCGGACGATCGCTACATCTGGTTCGCGCAGAGGCGCGGGTCGTGGATCTACAACACGCCGATGCGCGATTACCAGCTCTACGTCTACGATCGAAACACCGGCGAAGCGAGCGTCCGCAGCTTCCGGTACGGCTCGGCGTTCCGCCCGACGCTCTCGCCGGACGGCCGCTGGCTGGTGTACGGCACGCGCGATGTGGATCGCACCTCGCTGCGCCTGCGCGATCTGGAGACGGGCGACGAGCGGTGGCTCGCGGAGAACGTGCAGCGCGACGACATCGAGTCTCGTGCATCGCTCGACGCCTACCCCGGCATGAGCTTCACCCCGGACTCGCGCTTCGTCGTCGCCACGTGGAACGGCAAGCTGTGGAAGGCGCCGGTCGCCGGCGGCGAGCCGGAGGAGATCCCGTTCCGGGCGGAGGTGGTGCACGCGATGGGGCCGGCGGTGCACTTCGAGTATCCGATGAGCGATTCGACCACGTTCATCGTCAAGCAGATCCGCGACGCCGTGCCGAGCCCCGACGGCCGGCGGCTAGCGTTCGTGGCGCTGGACCGGTTGTACGTGATGGATCTGCCGGCGATGCCGGCGGTGGCCGCGGCGGCGAGCGCGCAGACCGGCGGCCAGGATGCCGATGGCGATGACGGCGACGGTTCTGCCGGCGGCCCGGCTCGTGACCGCATGGCGGGTACGGCTGCGGTCGCGCGGCAGGTGCAGGTCCCGCAACCCCGCCGGCTCACCGAGATGGCGGTCGGCGAGTTCCAGCCCGCGTGGAGCCCGGACGGGCAGTGGATCACGTACACCTCGTGGTCGGAGGCCGACGGTGGCCACCTCTATCGCGTCCGCGCCGACGGCAGGGCGCGGCCGCAGCGACTGACGCGCCGGTCGGCCTTCTACCAGACGCCGGTGTACTCGCCCGACGGGGCGCGCATCGTCACGCTTCGTGGTCCGGCGCGCGCGTACTCGGAAGCGCTCGCCGGCGGCGTGCCCGGCGGGACGGAAGACATCGTCTGGATCCCCGCGGCCGGCGGCGACGCGACGATGATCTCGCCCGCGGGCGGGCTGGCCACGCCGCACTTCACGCGCGACTCCGCGCGAATCTACCTGTATGGCGGCGGGCGCGGCCTCATCTCGATGCGGTGGGACGGCACCGATCTGCGCACACACGTGCGGGTTCGTGGGGCGCCGCCGCCGGGCGGCGGCGGAGGTGGGGGCGGGGCGAATGCCTCACTGGTGATGATGGCGCCCGAGGGCGATCAGGCGCTCGCGCAGGTGCTGAGCGACCTCTACATCGTCACCGTCCCGTACATCGGCGGCGAGACGCCGACGATCCAGGTCGGCGGCTCCGAGAACAGTGCCGCGTTCCCGGTGCGCCGGCTCACCGAGATCGGCGCGCAGTTTCCGGCGTGGAGCCACGATGCGCGGCGGGTGCACTGGAGCATCGGCAACGCGCACGTGGTCTACGACGTCGAGCGCGGCCGCGCGTTCGATGACAGCGTCCGCGATGCGCGCCTGGCGCGCGAGGCGGCGCGACGCGACTCCGCGGCCGCCCGCGACTCGACGGCTGGCGGGGGAGCGGGCGCCGGCGCGGGAGGCGCCTCGGCGGGCGGCTCGTCACGTACGCCAATGTTCCAGCCGCTCGAATTCCGCATCCGCATCGCCGCGCCGCGCGACATCCCGCGTGGGACGGCCGTGCTCCGCGGCGCGCGGGTGATCACGATGCGCGGCGATGAGGTCATCGAGAATGGCGACATCGTGATCCGGGACAACCGGATCGTCGCCGTCGGGCCGCGCGGACAGGTCCAGATACCGGACGGCGCTCGCGTCATCGATGTCGCCGGCCGGACGATCGTCCCGGGCTTCGTCGACACGCACGCGCACCTGCGGGCCGCGTTCGGCGTGCACCGCGACCAGGTCTGGAGCTACGCCGCCAACCTCGCCTACGGCGTCACGACCGCGCGCGACCCGCAGACGGGCACCACCGACGTCCTTTCGTACGAGGACCAGGTGACCGCGGGAAACATCGTCGGGCCGCGGATCTACTCGACCGGCCCCGGCGTGTTCAGCTCCGAGAACATCCGCGACCTCGAGCACGCGCGGCGCGTGCTCAAGCGCTACAGCGACTACTACGACACGAAGACGATCAAGCAGTACGTGGCCGGCAATCGCGAGCAGCGACAGTGGGTGATCCAGGCCGCGAACGAGCTGCGGCTGATGCCGACGACCGAAGGATCGCTCGACATCAAGATGAACATCACCGAAATGACCGACGGCTACTCGGGGCACGAGCACACGATCCCGACGTTCCCGAACCACGCCGATCTCGTGCGGCTCCTCGTCGAGTCGAAGATGGTCTACACGCCGACGATCCTCGTCGCCTACGGCGGTCCGTGGGCGGAGAACTGGTTCTACGCCACCGAGGACGTGCTCGGCGACATGAAGCTTCGGCGGTTCACGCCTTTCAGCGAGATCGAGTCGAAGGCGCTGCGGCGCGGCGGCTCACCGGGCCAGGTGGCGACCGGCGCCGGTGCGGGGTGGTTCCACCCATCGCAGCACGTCTTCCCGAAGATCGGCGAGCAGCTCCGCGACATCGTAGCCGCCGGCGGCAAAGTAGGCGTCGGCAGCCACGGCCAGCTCCAGGGCCTCGGCTACCACTGGGAGCTGTGGGCGACGCAGTCGGGCGGGATGTCGACGCACGATGCGCTGCGTGCGGCGACGATCTGGGGCGCCGAGGCGATCGGGTTGGGGCGCGATATCGGCTCGATAGAGGTGGGGAAGCTCGCGGATCTGGTCATCCTCGGCGCAAGCCCGCTGGAGAACATACGGAACTCGAATTCGGTCCGGATGGTGGTGAAGAACGGCCGGGTGTACGACGGCGACACGCTGGCGGAGGTGTGGCCGCGAGCGACGGCGGCGCCGGCGTTCTACTGGTCGGCCGATAGCGGGAATCGCTAGCCCGAGGCGCGCGGCGTGACCGCGGCGTCGGGGGCGGAGGTGACGCATCGCGTGCTCGTGGCCGTCGTCGGGCCTGGCGAGACGGCGACGAGCGAAGTGATGGAGGCCGCGGAGCGCGTGGGCCGTGCGATCGCCGAGCGTGGATGGGTCACGCTGACGGGCGGGCGCGCGGCGGGCGTGATGCAGGCCGCATCGAGGGCGGCGTCGCGGTCAGGCGGCCTGACGATCGGCGTGCTGCCCGGGACGACGCACGCGGGTGCGGCGAAGGGGCTGGACATCGTGCTGGCGACGGGGCTCGGCGAGGCGCGCAACGTCGTGATCGCGACGGCGTGCGACGCGATGATCGCGTGCGGTATGAACGCCGGGACGGCGAGCGAGGTCGCGCTCGCGCTGCGTGCCGGGAAACCCGTGGCGATGATCCATGCCCGCGAGAGCGCGCGCGCGTTCTTCGACGCGATCGGCGCGGATTCGGAGGGAGGTCGGCCGTACGTCGCGGGCTCGGTCAAGGCCGCGCTGCACTGGCTCGATGGAGTGCTCGGCGAGCAGGAGTAGGATGTCATCCCGAGCCGCGATGCGTCCGATGGCGGCCTGGGCCGCCAATCGTCGTGACCGCCACGCCGAGCCGGCGAACGGCTGGAAGGATCGAGCTGCTCCTGAGCGTCCGCTGGTCGTGGGTCGAAGGAGGGCGTCCTGCGGTCGGCAGCGTCGCGTCCATTGCGACTTCGCACACCGACGCCCATTGTGTACCACGGGAGCCACGGGTCCTCTCCAATCCCCGACGTCGTCGCGCTCCCCACCTACGGAGCGCGCGCACCTGTCGGAGTGCCGCGAAAGGTCGCCATGCGCCGAATGACCGGCCGGATCCGCCCGTCGCTCCTCCCGACGCGCGACTCGTGTTCGCTCTTCGCGTGGAAACTTGCGGCCCCCGCGCGGGGCGAGGCGCAGATCGGCTTCGACTCTGTGAACGCGCGACCGCTCGGGATGTCCATCAGCGGTGCCGTCAGCATGGGGGCGTATCAGGCGGGGATGAACTGGGCACTGCTCGAG
>CAYLPM010000425.1:0-4641 GCA_964385525.1 uncultured Gemmatimonadaceae bacterium | reverse complement strand
CTCGGTCCGCGCTCGACTCACGTCGATCGATGCCGACCTCACCCCCGGCGGATTACGCCCGTACTCGGATGTCGTCGACCCGTATCTCGCGCGACCCCGATTCACGATGCTCCTGCTGGCGGGCTTCGGACTGTCGGCGTTGCTGCTGAGCGGGATCGGGGTGTACGGGCTGCTGGCGTACGTGGTGTCGATGCGCAGCCGCGAGATCGCGATCCGGCTTGCGCTCGGCGCTCGTCGCGCTCAGGTGCTCCGAGGGGTGATCGCGTCGGGAGCACGTCTGACGCTCGCAGGAGGCATCATTGGACTCCTGGGTTCGCTGGCGCTCGGCAAGACGCTGTCGGCGATGGTGGCCGGCGTCTCGACCCGCGACCCGGCGACGCTGATCGCGGCCATAGTCCTGCTGGCCGTGGTCGCGCTTCTCGCGTGCGCGGTCCCGGCACGTCGCGCGAGCGGCGTGGATCCCGCGTCGGCGCTGAGCGCGGAGTAGGATCGGCGTCCTTCACATCCTGCGACGTCAGCAGCCCCGGGACGAGAACCAGATGTTGAGCTCACCTGACGGCGCGTGCGCCGGAATCCACCCGCGCGCTCGCACCGTCGGCTCCAGGCTCCCCTCGCAGAGCGAGTGGCTCAGCACCTCGACCTCGACCCATAGCGCGCCCGCGACCTCCTCGAAATCCGTCACCCGCACCGACAGGTACTCCGGCCCGAAGCCCTCCATCGCGAGGCGGTCGCGCTCTGCCACATTGTCGACGGAGTGAAAGCGCCAGTCGGAGTCCTCCTCCAGCCACAGCCGCTCCGCCTCCCGGGAGCCGTAACCGGGCGCCACCTGGTACCAGCCCGGTCGGTGCTCGAACACGAGCACCCTGTCCTGTGAACCCGTCCTCAGCGTGTTTCCGCAGCGATGCGTCTCGACCTCGCCAACGGGCCTGGTGCTCCGATCGGGAGTGGCAAAGAGCGGATGTGCCGCACCCGTTCTGAGACTCACGACCCTGGTGCCATTCGGTCCGGCGCGCGTAGTGAGCGCGCTCGCGCGGTAGCGCGCGCGTATGGAGTCGACGCTCTGGCCCTGCTGGAGCACGACACTCACCCTGCTGACCCTTCCCTGCAGATACCCGACCACGTTTCGACGAGGATCCGCAGGTAGTGGCACGCGCTCCGCGCGGCCGGGCACGGCAGCCAGCATGCGATCCCACCCATCGGTCATGTACGTGAGCCCTTCCGCCAGCAGATCACGAAGCGGGAGATATCGGTCGCTCGCCGAGGCGTGCACCCAGGCAGTGCCGTCGCTCAAGCGCAGCTCGAACCACTGGCCGCGCTGCCGCAGCACGACTGCCGCGGGTGCCTCGTACTCGTATTCCATCGTCGGCAGCTCCGCGACGGCATTCGTCACGAGCGAATGAACGTTGACCGTCAGCCCCTCGCATCCGCCGTGCTCGGCGAACGTCCAGTTGCGGTCGACGCGGATGACTCCGATCACGCTGTTGGAGTCGGGCGCCGAGTACAGCGGCACCTCCTGCGGAGTGAAGCGCTCGCACGGGGCCGTGCCGAACACTCCGGGCAGGGTGAGGAGGCCGATGACCGGCTCGGCAGCGCGCCCGACCGGGGCGATCAGGAGGGTGAGTGACAACACCAGGACTGCTTGCATGGACCACTCCTCGATCTGGAATCTCCTGCAACGCCTTCTCCGCCTTCCACCCCACGACGCCTCCGGCGCAACTCGAGTCACGGGGTCGGAACGGAGGCTTCGAGGTATCGCGGCCTGAGGAACGGGCACCCTCCGGCACTCTCTTGACATCCGGCAGGGAGGCGCACACTCTTGTCGACATTCTAGGAGAGCGCCGCACCAACTGCCCGCGGGCGGCACGCAACCGCTCGCTCTTGTCGGGTGCCTACAGGACACCTCGAATTCGGAGCCCCCCCCCGTGGCCGCCAAGTCCACCGACCTCCTCCAGGGCACGCTCGACCTGTTGATCCTCAAGACCCTCAGCCGCGGCCCGCAGCATGGCTGGGGCGTCGCGCAGGCCATTCAGGAGTCGTCGCGTCATCTGCTTCAGGTGAACCAGGGCTCCCTCTACCCCGCGCTTCACCGGCTCGAGGAGCAGGGATGGATCGCCGCCGAGTGGGGGACGTCGGAGAACAACCGCCGCGCCAAGTTCTACCGCCTCACCACCACCGGTTCACGCCAGCTCGCGCGCGAGACGGAAGGCTGGCAGCAGTACGCGCAGGCGGTGCAGTGGATCCTGCAGACCGGCTAGCTCACCCGCCGACAGAGACCCCGATGCCCCTCCGTACCATCGCACGCCGCCTGCGCCTGCTCCTCGGGCGCTCCGCCTTCGAGCGCGACGTCCTCGACGAGATGGCCTTCCACATCGAGATGGAGGCGATGGAGAACGCGCGGCGCGGCATGTCGCCGGCGGAGGCGCGCGCGCGCGCCGAGCGCGCGTTCGGCCGCGCCGAGCGCTACCGGGACGAGGTGCGGGACGTCCGCGGCGCCACCATGTTCGACGACGTCGGGCGCGACGTGCGCCAGGGGCTGCGCGCGATGCGCCGCGCCCCTGCCGTCACGGCCATCGCGGTCCTCTGCCTCGCGCTCGGCATCGGCGCGAACGCGGCGATCTTCAGCGTCGTGAACGCGGTGCTCCTGCGCCCGTTGCCGTACGCGGAGCCCGACCGGCTGATGCGGCTCAACATGGGCGACCTGGAAAATCCGGGGTCCATCGGCTCGGTGAGCGTGCCGAACTTCCGCGACTGGCAGGCGCAGGCGCGCAGCTTCTCGTCGCTCACCGCGTACGTGGGCGGCACGCGCACGCTGCACGGCGCCATGGAGCCGGAGCGGCTCGACGTCTCGCTCGCCAGCGCGAACCTCTTCACTACCCTCGGCGTGGCAGCCCGCCTGGGTCGCGGCTTCACCGAGGACGAGGACGATCCCGGCCGCGCTCAGGTGGTGGTGCTGAGCGACGCCTTCTGGCGGCGCAGCTTCGGCGGCGAACCGGACGTGATCGGGCGCTCGCTCACCCTCGACGGTACGCCGTACACCGTCGTGGGCGTGATGCCGGAGGGCTTCACCTTCCCAGCGCGCGCGCGCAGCGTGGACGTCTGGATGCCGTTCGTCGCCGACGCGCGGCAGGCGGCGTCGCGCGGCATCGGCCCCCTGCAGGTGGTGGGACGCCTTGCCCCCGGCGTGACCGAGGAGGCGGCGCGGTCGGAGATGCGCCAGATCGCCGCGCGCCTCGTCGCCGCGTACCCGGAGTCGTTGACGGGGCAGACGACGCTCGTGCGGCCGCTGCGCGAGGTGCTGGTCGGAAGCGTGCGCCCGGCGCTGTACATACTGCTCGGCGCGGTGGGGCTCGTGCTCCTCATCGCCTGCACGAACGTGGCAAACCTGCTGCTTGCCCGCGCCTCGGCGCGGCGCCACGAGCTGGCGTTGCGCCTGGCGCTCGGCGCCGGCCGCGCGCGCCTCGTGCGCCAGCTCCTCGTGGAGAGCACGCTGCTCGCTCTTCTCGGCGCGGTGGCCGGCGCGCTGGTGTGCGCCCTGATGCTGCGCGGCCTGAGCTCGCTGCTGGTGGACGCGCTGCCGCTCGGCACCGGCACCGTGCCGCTGGACCCGACGGTGTTCGCCTTCCTGCTCGCGCTGGCCGTGCTGAGCGGGCTGCTCTTCGGCATCGTCCCTGCGCTGCTGGCGTCGCGCGGCGACCTGCGCGGCGCGCTCGTGGACGGCGGCGCGAAGAACAGCGTGGGCGGCGGCCACGTGCGGCTGCGCAGCGCGCTGATCGTCGCCGAGATCGCGCTGTCGCTGGTGCTCCTCGTGGGCGCGGGGCTGCTGTTGCGTGGCTTCGTGAAGCTCAACGCGGTGGAGCCTGGGCTCGCCACCGAGGGCGTGCTCGCGGCGCGCGTGTCGATCCCGTCGGGAGTGTACGACGGCACGAAGGCCGTCACGCCGGCGCTGCTGCGCCCCGTGCTGGAGCAGGTGCGCGCCGTACCCCGCGTGGAGGCGGCGGGGATGATCTCGATGCTCCCCATCCAGGAGGCGTGGACGAACGCCCCCTACGCCGTGGTCGGCATGCCGCGCCCCGAGCCCGGGAACGAGGCCTTCGCGGAGTACCGGCTGGCCAGTCCGGGGCTCTTCGCGGCGCTCGGCATCCCGCGCGTCGCCGGGCGGGATTTCGCGGAGGAGGAGCCGGCGCCAGTCGTGATCGTGAATCAGGCGCTCGCCGACCGCGAGTTCCCTGGCGAGAACCCGATCGGTCGCCAGATCGAGAACCCGATCGGCCGCCAGATCGAGGGGATCGGGCCGGAGCCATTCACCATCGTCGGCGTGGTGGGGAACGTCCGCCAGGCCGGCCTCCAGCGCGCCCCGCTGCGCGAGATCTATTACCCGTATTCGTACGGCCCGATGGCGAGCCGCTTCGACGAGATGGTGCTCGTGGTGCGCTCGCCGGGGCCTGTGGAGACGCTGGTGCCGGCGCTGCGCCGCGCCGTGCGCGCCGTGGACCCGGGGCAGCCGGTGCACGGCGTCATCACGATGAAGGACGTGGTCGCGCAGTCGCTCGCCGACCGGCGCCTGAACCTCTGGCTGCTCGGAGGATTCGCGACGATCGCCCTCGTGCTCTCGGCGGCGGGGCTGTACGGCGTGATCAGTTA
>CAYLPM010000424.1:0-1673 GCA_964385525.1 uncultured Gemmatimonadaceae bacterium | reverse complement strand
GGCCTGCGATCAACGCGCGCCGCGACGAGAGGTCATGAAGACTCTTCGTGCGCGGCACGTCATCGGTTTCAGTCGTGCGGGCGCCGCGAGTGCGCCCGGGGGTGGGTCCTGGTCCAGCAGAGCAGCCGAGCTACCGCATTTTTCCCGCCAGCTTTTTCGTCCCCGCGCGACGGCTATTCCGCGAGGAACGGCCGCCGGCCCGGAGGAACTGCGGCCCATGTTGGACACCCCCGACCGCACGTTAGGACGAGTCTTGCGCTCGGCCCTGCCTGGTCACACGTTGGTGCCGGCGCTGGTCCGCGCCCAACCTCCTCGGTCCCACCCGGCAGGGACCTCACACGGAGGCAAAGGGGGGCACACTCCCGGACCCGCACGATGCGATTCCTTGCCGCCGTCGCGGCTCGCGCCTGCCGGGAGGACGAACCGCGACCAGGCGAGAGGAACGCACGATGCCAAGAGACAAGGACCGGAAGCGCCGCGTGCGCGACCGCATGCAGAAGACCGGCGAGTCGTACACCGCCGCGCGATCGAATCTGCTGAAGTCGCGCCCCCGGCCGATTCCCGCCGACTACGCCGAACGCGCAGGCAAGAGCGACGACTCCGTTGCAGCGAAGACGGGCCGGACGTGGCGCCAGTGGGTGCGCGCGCTCGACGAGATCGGCGCGATGGACATGAAGCACGGCGACATCGCGAAGTGGGTGCACGAGCAGACGGGCCTCGACTGGTGGTCGCAGACCGTGACCGTCGGCTACGAGCGGATCCGCGGCCTGCGCGAGGTCGGCCAGCGCCTCGACGGCGTGTACGAGGCATCGAAGAGCAGGACCTTCCCGGTCCCGGCGGACGAGCTGTTTCGCGCGGTCGCCGAGGAGAAGCTCCGCCGCCAGTGGCTGGACGTCGACGTCGAGGTCCGCAAGGCGACACCGTCCAAGTCGGTGCGCATCACGATGGCGGACGGCAGCAGCGTGCAGATGTGGATCACGCCGAAGGGTGAGGCGAGGGCGGTGCTGGCAATCCAGCACGGGACGCTCGGATCGAAGTCGGCGGTCGCCGAGACGAAGTCTTTCTGGACCGAGCGGCTCGAACGGCTTCACGCACTGCTGACGAAGCAGGACTGAACGGCAGCGGGGGAAGGCGGCCAACCGCCCTCCCCCGCTGATTGTGTTCTCCGCGCTCGGCGTGCGTCAGCGACAGATCCCCGACTTGCCGCGCGGCGTGCACGGCGGCGGGGGCGGCTCCTCGTCCGGCGGCGGTGGTTCTTCATCCGGCGGCGGCGCGGACCCGCTCGACGTGGCCGTCATGGCCCCGAGCTCATCCTGAATGCTGTTGAGTGGGCTGAAGACGAACAGGTCGCCGCTCGAGCTGCCGCCCCACAGAATCCCGACCAGCGTAACGTCGGTGCCGCTGCCCGTCCGGAACACCGGCGAGCCGCTGTCGCCGCCACCGACGATCTGCCGGTTGGAGGACACCAGCGTCTGGCACAGCAGCGTGATGTTGGTCCCCGAAACATTCACGCTGGCGCAGGTATTCGAGACGGAGCCGGACGTCCAACCCGTCGTGCGGCCGACCTTGTGGAAGGTGCCGCTGAAGCTCGTGCTGCTGTTGTCCTGGCTCGCGACGTTGAAGAAGCCGACCACCTCCAGACTGCCGCTGTTCGCGCCCGACGTCCGGGCAAT
>CAYLPM010000423.1:0-9518 GCA_964385525.1 uncultured Gemmatimonadaceae bacterium | reverse complement strand
CCTCGGGAATGTCGCCCGGCTGCCGCTTGTCGCCGGCGCGCCTGGGCACCCAGACCCGGCCGTCGTTGCGCAGCGACTCGCTCATCAGCGTGAGCTTCGACTGATACGGGCCGCTCACGGGGATGCAGGTCGGATGAATCTGCGTGAAGCAGGGGTTGGCGAACGCGGCGCCTCTCTTGTGGGCGCGCCAGATCGCCGTCGTGTTGCTGCCCTTCGCGTTGGTCGAGAGGTAGAAGACGTTGCCGTAGCCGCCGGTCGCGAGCACCACCGCGTCGGCGACGTGCGACGAGATCGCACCGCTCACCATGTCCCGCACCACGATCCCGCGCGCGCGGCCTTCGACGACCACCAGCTCGAGCATTTCGGTTCGCGGATACATCGTCACGCCGCCGAGTCCGATCATCCGCTCGAGCGCCTGGTAGGCACCGAGCAGCAGCTGCTGCCCCGTCTGCCCCCGCGCGTAGAAAGTGCGCGAGACCTGCGCGCCGCCGAACGAGCGGTTGGAGAGGAGGCCGCCGTACTCACGCGCGAACGGCACGCCCTGCGCCACGCACTGGTCGAGGATGTTGACGCTGATCTGCGCGAGCCGGTGGACGTTGGCCTCGCGGGCGCGGAAGTCGCCGCCCTTCACCGTGTCGTAGAACAGCCGGTAGATGCTGTCGCCGTCGTTCTGGTAGTTCTTGGCGGCGTTGATCCCGCCCTGCGCGGCGATGCTGTGCGCGCGGCGCGGCGAGTCCTGGAAGCAGAAGCACTTCACCTGGTAACCCTGCTCGGCCATCGTCGCCGCCGCCGAGGCCCCGGCGAGTCCCGACCCGACCACGATCACCGTGTATTTCCGGCGATTCGCCGGGTTCACCAGCTTCATCTCGAACCGATGCCGGTCCCACTTCTGCTCGATCGGACCGGTCGGGATTCCGGCGCGCAGCTCCACGGTCACCTCACCACGCCGAAGAACACGCCGATCGGGATCGACGTGAAGCCGAGCCAGACGAGAATCGCGATCGCGGTGGCGAGGCGCCGCTTCAGCGGCCGCTCGGCGCGCGGGGCGACGCCGAGTGTGCGGCCGACGCTCCACACGCCGTGGTAGAGGTGCAGCCCGAGGAACACCATCGCGAGAACGTAGATCAGTACGATCCACCAGACGCCGAATGCCGCGACGACGTTGCCGTAGACGTCCGTGTGGCTGAACGTCGGATGGAGCGTGCCGGTGGTGAAGTGCAGGAGGTGATAGACGATGAAGAGCGCGAGCCCGACCCCGCCCCAGCGAATCGTGCGCGACGCGAACGTTGCGGCTCGCCGCTCGTACCTCGAATACTGCACCGGTCGCGCGGCCCGGTCGAGCCGGGTGAGCTGCAGGGCGGCCGTGACGTGGAGGATGACGGCCGCGAGCAGGCCGAGCCGCAAGGTCCACAGGACGCCCGCGCTGGACTTGAGCAGCGCGGCATAGTCGTTCATGGCGTCGGGACCACGAAACACGAGCAGATTTCCGAGCACGTGGCCGATGACGAAGCCGACCAGGATGATCCCCGTCAGCGCCATGACCACCTTCTTGCCGATGGTGGTCCGGTAGAAGGAGATCATCGCGATCTCCTACAGGCTGGCCAGTGCCGCCATCGGCTCCCGAACGGCGTCCGCACTCTTGCCGAGGTCCACCCGCTCCTTGCTGGTGAGCTCGACCTCGATGATCTGCTCGAGCCCGCGCCGGCCGAGCTTGCACGGCACGCCGAGGTACAGGCCCGACATCCCGTATTCGCCCTCGAGCCACGCGGCGCACGGGAGGATGCGCTTCTTGTCGAGGACGATCGCTTCGCACATCTGGACGGTGGCCGACGACGGCGCATAGTACGCCGAGCCGGTCTTGAGGAACTTGACGATCTCCGCGCCGCCGTTGCGCGTGCGGTCGACGATCGCCTCGAGCGCCTTGCGCTCGATCAACTGCGTCACCGGAATCCCGCTCACGGTCGTGTAGGAGATCAGCGGGACCATCGTGTCGCCGTGGCCGCCGAGCACCATCGCCTGGATGTCCTCGACGGAGACGTCGAGGGCCTCGGCCAGGAACGAGCGGTAGCGCGCGGTGTCGAGCACGCCGGCCATCCCGAGCACGCGCTCCCGCGGAAAGCCGGTGGCCTCCTTGGCCACGTAGCACATGATGTCGAGCGGATTGGAGACGACGATCACGATCGCCCGGGGCGACGTCCGCTTGATCTCCTGTCCGACGGAGCGCACGATGCCGGCGTTGGTGCGCAGCAGGTCGTCGCGCGACATGCCGGGCTTTCGCGCGATCCCGGCCGTGACGACGACGATGTCGGACTCGGCCGACTCATCGTAGCCGTTGGTGCCGACCACCCTCGTGTCGAATCCTTCGATCGGCGCCGACTCCCATTGATCCAGCGCCTTCCCCTGCGGCACGCCCTCCACCACGTCGACCATCACGACCGTGCGTGCAAGCTGCTTCTCGGCGAGGCGCTGCGCGGTGGTCGCGCCGACGTTCCCCGCTCCGACTACCGTGATCTTGTTGACCATTGTGATTGATGCGGATGAAGTGAGGCCAGCCTGCACAAGTTATCGGGGCCGTGTCCGCGCTGCAACGCATCACGGTCTCGTCGCCATCGCGGCGTGCACCGCGGAGGACGCGGATTGGAGGCTCCTCGCGGCCGCAGGAGCTCGGCATCGCCACGAGCCCGGACGCGCGCTCTTCTGATGGCGCGCCGAACCGGGAATGGCGGATCAGCCCCCGACCTGCGACAGCGCGCGCAGTCCGCCGACTTGCATCTGGAGCAGCTGGTGCTCGCGCGGCTTCTCGGCGAGCGCCTGGCGAAAGAGCGGCTCGAGCGGCTGTCCGCTCCGCAGCGCATCGCGCAGCATCACCTCGTGATCGCCGAAGAGACACGTGCGCAAGCGGCCGTCCGCGGTGAGCCGCACGCGGTTGCAGGACTCGCAGTACGTGTGCGTCATGGGTGTGATGACGCCGATGGTGCCTGCGGCCCCGTCCAGCCGATGGTACCGCGCCGGGCCGTTCCCGCGCGGGCCCGCAACGGGCATCAGCGCGCCGAGCGCCGCGACGCGCGCGAGGATCTCATCGCTCGGGACGACGTGATCCCACGTGAGCTCGCGCATCTCGCCAACCGGCATCAGCTCGATGAAGCGCACGTGCCAGGGATGCTCGAGTGTGAGGCGTGCAAAGTCCTCGATCTCGTCGTCGTTGATGCCGCGCATCACGACGACGTTGATCTTCACCGGGCCGATGCCGGCGGCCTCGGCGGCGAGCGCGGCGCGCGCGGGCTCGAATCCGAGCTTGCGCCGGGCAATGGCTGCGATGCGATCGGCGCGCAGGCTGTCCGCGCTCAGATTCACCCGGCGCAGCCCCGCTTCCGCGAACCGCTGGGCGAGCTCCGGGAGCCGGACGCCGTTGGTGGAGAGCGCTATGTCCTCGATGCCGGGCACCGCGTTCAGCATCGCGATCAGCCGCTCGAGGTCCGGCCGGATGGTCGGCTCGCCGCCCGTGATCCGGAGACGGCGCAGCCCCAGCGGCGCGAGCTGGGCGACGACCTCGGCGATCTCCTCATAGGTGAGAATGTCCTGCTTGGGCAGCCACGCGAGCCCTTCCGCCGGCATGCAGTAGACACACCGGAAGTTGCAGCGGTCGGTGACCGAGATCCGCAGGTACTCGATCCGGCGGCCGAACTGATCGGTCAGCACGGTCATGATCTGCCGGCCTCCGTGCGCACGCTGGTGGGGTCCACCCACTCGCTGGTGCCGTCGGTGTAGTGCTCGCGCTTCCAGATCGGCACGCGGCGCTTGAGCTCCTCGATCGCGAAGCGTGCCGCGTCGAACGTCTGTGCGCGATGCGCATGGGCGCAGGCGATGACGA
Source organism: uncultured Gemmatimonadaceae bacterium (assembly GCA_964385525.1). Classification (GTDB taxonomy): domain Bacteria; phylum Gemmatimonadota; class Gemmatimonadetes; order Gemmatimonadales; family Gemmatimonadaceae; genus DATKCV01. The sequence continues at coordinate 5,647 of CAYLPM010000423.1, read as the reverse complement.
CGCTCGCCTCGCCGAGCGCCAGCGTCCCGATGCGATGCTCGATGACCACGTTCGGCGTGCCGAACCGCTCGACGACCTCGCGCGCGATGGCCTCGAGCTCCAGCTCGGCCATTCCGCTGTAGGCTGTGTATTCGATGCCCGTCACGGCCCGACCCTCGTTGATGTCGCGGACGGTGCCGACGAAGAGCAGCGTGGCGCCGTTCGCCGCCCGCGCGACCTCGGCGAGCAACGCCGCCGGATCCAGCGGGCGGGTCACGATCGCGGTCCGCATCAGCCTCCCGCGACCGGTGGGATCACGGCCACCTCATCGCCGGCTTCAAGCACCTGATCGCGCGAGGCGTAGCGCTGGTTGACGGCGATCAGCGGCCCGGGCGGCAGGCGGTCGGCGCCTGGCAGCATGGCGAGCCCGTCCATGACGTCGCGCACCGTGGCGCCCGCCGGAAGCGGGAGCTCGAGCGAGGTGCGGCCGAGGGCGTCGGCATACGACGCGAAGAGAAGCACGGTGACGGTCATCTCTCTCGTAACCAACATGTGGTCCCCCACGCGTGCAAGTGTGGATGCACGAGCGCCCCGTCGCGTGCAGGCGACCGGGGCGCTTCGCAAGTTACCCGCTGACTTACGCTTCGGCCGCCTCGGCCGCCTGCTCGGGCTGCGTCTGCTCGTCCGTCTCCGCGACCATGGCGCGAAGCTCCTTCGATGGCTTGAAGACCGGCACCGGGCGCGCCGACACCTCTACGGGCTCGCCCGTGCGAGGATTGCGGGCCATGCGAGTCTTGCGCTGGCGGATCTTGAATGTGCCGAAGCCGCGGACCTCGATGTTCTTCTGCTGCTGGAGCGCGTCCTTGATAGCGTCGAGGAAGGCGTCGACGACACGAGCGCAGTCCTTCTTGGAGATCATCGGCCCGGACGTCTGAGAGATCTGCGCCGTGACTCGCTCGACCAGGTCGGCTTTGGTCATGAATGGCCTCGGGAGGGAACGCTCGGCAGAGCGACAAACGTAAAGCTGTAGCGAACTTAGGCGCCCGGCCCGAGCGTGTCAAGCAGCCGAGTGGCGGGTCTCGGAGACGCTCCGGACGCGCTCCAGGAAGCGCCGAAACAAGGGTCGCGCGTCATGGGGTCCGGGTGCCGCCTCGGGGTGGTACTGGACGGCGAAGATGGGAAGCCGCCGGTGCATCAGTCCCTCGATCGTTCCGTCGTTCAGGTTGACGTGCGTGACCTGAAGGTCCGGTGCTCCGGGCACCGACTGCTCGCTTCCCTCGACGGCAAACCCATGATTCTGCGACGTGATCAGGACTCTACCGCTCTCGATGTCGCGGACGGGGTGATTGCCACCCCGATGACCGTAGGGAAGCTTGATGGTGCGTGCGCCGAAGGTGAGACCGAGGAGCTGGTGCCCCAGGCAGATGCCGAAAATCGGCACCTCGCGCTCGGCAATCGCGCGGATGGTCCCGGGAGCATACTCGATCGCTGCCGGATCGCCGGGCCCGTTGGAGAGGAAGACGCCATCCGGATGCATCGCGAGCACCTCCTCGGCGGAGGTGCGGGACGGAACGACGGTCACACGGCAGCCGGTCTCCTCGAAGAGACGAAGAATGTTGCGCTTGATGCCGAAGTCGTAGGCGACGATATGGCACTCGGCGGAGGGATCTCCCCAGGTGTATGGCGCGTCCGTCGAGACGCGCGACGCGAGGTCGAGCCCTTCCATGGACGGACAGGCGTCGAGAGCGGCGCGGGCTTCGGTGGTCGCGTCCTCGCCGACTCCGATCACGCCGCGCATGGAGCCGATCGTCCTCAGGTGGCGCGTGAGACGGCGCGTGTCAACATCGGTCAGAATCGGCACTTTGGAGCTCGCCAGCCAGCTCTCGAGGTCGCCGGTTGCGCGCCAGTTCGAGTAGGTCTTCGAGAGCTCGCGCAGCACCACGCCCGCCACCTGCGGCGCCGAAGACTCGGGGTCGTCGGAATTGATGCCGTAGTTGCCGATCATGGGAGCGGTCATCACGACGATCTGGCCGCGGTACGAGGGGTCCGAGAAGACCTCCTGGTATCCGGTCATGTTCGTGGTGAAGACGACCTCGGCGACGGTGATCGGGACTGGTCCACGAAGCCGTCCGTGAAAAAGGGTTCCGTCCTCGAGGAGGAGGAACCCAGGGAGCGAGATCGAATCGGTCACGCGGGTCGTCAGGGCTGGGGCGGCGGAGTCGGCTCTGGCGTGCCTGGCATCGGATCGAGCGGGAGCGCTGGCGCGTTCCCCGTCGGGGCCGGCGCCGCGGCTGGCGGCGCGTTGAACTGCTGATCCAGAATCGAGCGCGGAGCGCGCGAGCGCGTCGACATGAGGGCGAGAACGAACGAGAGTCCGATGAAGATCCCGCCGCACCACCAGCTCGCCTTGGTAAGGAGGTTCCCCGCTGCCCGGATTCCGAGAAAGTCGCCGCCGGTGCCCGCGCCTCCGAAGCTGGCGGCGAGTCCGCCACCCTTCCCGGCCTGCATGAGAATGGCCGTCCCGAGGACGATGCTGTCGAGAATGAGCAGAACGATGAGAAGCGTGTACATCGCGGCCGCGCTGGAGTGGTCGGGTTTACGTAAGCCTCAAATCTTGCTGCACTTACGCGTGCAAGTCAAGTCCTGACGATCGTCGCCCAACCCTCCGCGTCGAGGCTCGCGCCCCCAACGAGCACGCCGTCGACGCCGGGTGCCGCGAGGAGCGACTCGACGTTGTCCTTGTTGACGCTCCCTCCGTAGAGAATAGGGACCTCGGTGCCCAGCTCGCCGGCCAGGTCGCACAGCTCGCGGCGAATGCTCGCGTGCACGGCGCTCGCGTCGCGCGGGGTGGCGGTGCGCCCCGTACCGATCGCCCACACGGGCTCGTAGGCGATGAGCATCGCCGCGATCTGCGCCGGCTCGAGTCGAGCGAGTCCGGTACGCAGCTGCCGGGTGACGACGCGCTCGGTGTGCGCGTCCTCGTGTTCCTCCAGCGTCTCACCGACGCACAGGACGGGCACGATGTCGTGCGCGAACGCGAGCGCGCACTTTCTCGCGGTCGCCTCGTCGGTCTCGCCGAAGACGTGTCGCCGCTCGGAGTGGCCCACGAGCGCGAGCCGGGCACCGGCGTCGCGGGCGATGGACGCCGAATTCTCGCCCGTGAACGCGCCCTTTTCTTCCGTGTGCATGTTCTGGACGCCGGCGAGAACGTCCGACCGCTCGCGCAGTGCGTCGAGCACGGCGTGCAGCGTGAGGGCCGGCGGGAAGAACATCACGGTTCGGTCCGCGCGCCGACTGTAGCGCGCGAGGAAGGTGCGCATGAACGCCTTCGCGTCGCTCGGGCCCAGGTTCATCTTCCAGTTGGCCGCGAACACGGGACGCCGCATCAGTCCTCCGCGTCGTCGAGGGCGGCGACGCCGGGCAACTCCTTGCCCTCCAGGAATTCCAGCGAGGCGCCGCCCCCCGTGGAGACGTGGCTCATCTTGTCCTCGACGCCGGCCTTCGAGACCGCCGCCGCCGAGTCGCCGCCGCCCACGATGCTCGTGGCGCCGAGCTCGCTCGCCAGCGCGATGGATCGGGCGATCGCGAGTGTGCCGACGTCGAAGGGCGGCGTCTCGAAGACGCCCATCGGTCCGTTCCACAGAATCGTCTTGCCGGGCGCGATCTCGCGCTCGAATCGCTCGATGGTGCGGGGGCCGATGTCGAAGACGGCCTCGTCACCGGGGATGGCATCGACGCCGACGCCGCGCGCGCGCGCGGCCTCGTCAAGCGACGGCGCGACGAGGGCGTCCTCGGGGAGCACGAGCTTGTCGCCGCCGTGCGCGAGGAGCTCTCGCGCGAGGTCGACGCGGTCGTCCTCGACGAGCGAGCGTCCCGTCTCGAAGCCCTTGGCGCGGAAGAACGTGTTGGCCATGGCGCCGCCGATCAGCATGCGATCGACCTTGGGCAGCAGGCTCCGAATGACATCGATCTTGCCCGAGATCTTGGCGCCGCCGAGGATCGCGATGAAGGGGCGCTTCGGATCGCCGAGGGCCTGACCGAGGAAGCGCAGCTCGCGCTCCATCAGCAGCCCCGCGACCGCGGGACGCAGGTGCGCGGCGACGCCGGCCGTGGAGGCGTGCGCCCGGTGCGCCGCACCGAAGGCGTCGTTCACGTAGAAGTCGCCGAGCGCCGCGAGCGCGCGGGCGAGCGCATCGTCGTTGGCCTCCTCGCCGGGCTCGAAGCGAGTGTTCTCGAGCAGCAGCACCTCGCCCGCTGGGAGCGCCTCGGTGGCGCGCACGGCCTCGGCGCCCACGAGGGCAGCGACGAAACGCACCTTCCGGTTCGGCAGCAGCTCGGCCAGCCGGCGAGCGACGGGTGCGAGCGAGTACTTCGCGTCGGGCTTTCCCTTCGGGCGGCCGAGGTGCGAGCACAGCACGACGCGCGCGCCGCCATCGAGCAGGAGCTCGATCGTCGGCAGCGCGGCGCGAAGGCGCGTGTCATCGGTGACGCGTCGCTGGTCGTCGAGCGGAACGTTGAAGTCGACGCGCACGAGCGCGCGCTTCCCGCGCACCTGCGCCGCCGGAAGGTCGCGGACCGTCCGCTTGTGCATCAGAGGCGCTCGCCCACGAACTTCAGCAGGTCCACGCAGCGGGACGCGTATCCCCACTCGTTGTCGTACCAGCCGCAGACCTTCAGCAGCAGGCCATCCACGACGTTGGTGCTGAGCGCGTCGAGGATGCATGAGGCGGGGTGCCCGATGTAGTCGGAGGAGACGAGCGGCTCGTCGCTGTATGCGACGATGCCCTTCATCCTGCCTTCGGCGGCCTTCCTGAAGGCCTGGTTGATCTGCTCGACCGTGACCGGCTTCTCCACGACCACCGCCAGATCGGTGATCGAGACGTCCGGCGTGGGCACGCGGATCGCGATGCCATCGATCTTCCCCTTGAGCTCCGGCATGACGAGGGCCGTCGCCTTGGCGGCGCCGGTCGTCGTCGGGATGATCGACAGCGCGGCGGCACGCGCGCGGCGCAGGTCCTTGTGCGGCAGGTCGAGGATGCTCTGGTCGTTGGTGTAGCTGTGGATCGTCACCATCGAGCCACGCACGAAGCCGAAGTTGTCCTTGACGATCTTCACCATCGGCACGACGGAGTTCGTGGTGCACGATGCGTTGGAGAGGATGTGATGCTTCTTCGGATCGTAGGTGTCCTCGTTCACGCCGAGCACGATCGTGGCGTCCTCGCCCTTGGCCGGGGCCGAGATGATGACCTTCTTCGCGCCGCCGGTGATGTGCTTCTTCGCATCGGGTGCACTGGTGAAGCGACCCGTGGACTCGAGCACGATGTCGACGCCGAGATCCCTCCACGGAAGGCTGGCTGGATCCTTTTCGGCGAACACGCGGATCTCATCGCCATCGACGACGATCGCGCCGTCCTTCGATTGCACGTCGCCCTTGAAGGTCCGGTGCACCGAGTCGTACTTGAAGAGGTGGGCCAGCGTCGCGGTGTCCGTCAGGTCGTTGACGGCGACGAAGTCGAGATCCTTCAATCCCTGCTGCTTGGCCGCGCGCAGGACCTGCCGTCCGATCCGGCCGAAGCCGTTGATGCCCACCTTGATGGTCATTGCGATGGTTCTCCTCGATCATTGGGTCCACCGGTCGCCCTCGCTCGGCGCCCGGCCGAAGGTCACG
>CAYLPM010000422.1:0-3679 GCA_964385525.1 uncultured Gemmatimonadaceae bacterium | reverse complement strand
CCAGGCGCCAATGTCGGGCGAGAGATGACCCACCACGTCACCGCCGGGGGCGTGCACCCAGACGTTGGGGTCGTGGATGCCGGGCGCGTCCGGAACGAGAATCAGCCGGTCGCCCGCATGGAGGCGGTGTACGGCATCCATCCGCTGCCCGAAGACCGTGCCGAGCACCGTCGTCCGGAACTTCTCGGCACTCGGCGGAATCGAGATCATGCTCGAGCCGCCTGGAGGCTACTGACCATGGTGATGGTGGCGTGACCGCCACTCGACCAGGACGCCGTACGCAGCCCTTCCCACTTTTCCGGAGCGCTCATGATTCGCGTCTCTCGCTGCCTCGTTCTCGCTGCCCTCGGTGCCGCGGCGCCGATCCTGGGCGCCCAGAACATCCCCACGCCGGACGCCCATCTCGGATTTCGGGTCGGCGCCGACCGGACGCTCGCAGACTGGCCGCAAGTCGTGGGCTACTTCGGTAGACTGGCGGACGCCTCACCCGCCGTCAAGCTCGACACCCTTGGAGAGACGACGCAGGGACGTCCGTTCATCGTCGCGACCATTTCGACCCCCGAACACATCCGGAACATCGAGCAGCTGCGCGCCGTTCAGGCACGGCTGGCCGATCCGCGGGGGTTGAGCGCGGTCGACGAGGCGCGGTTGCTCGCCTCCCAGCCGGCGGTGGTCGTCATTCAGTGCAACATCCATTCGACCGAGGTGGCCGCGTCGCAGATGGCGATGGAGCTGGCACACCGTCTCGCGACGAACGACACCCTCCAGCGCGCCCTTCGCGACGTCGTCGTGCTGCTCATCCCCTCGGCCAATCCAGATGGCCACCAGATGGTGACCGAGTGGTACCGACAGAACCTCGGCACGCAGTGGGAGGGTGGGCCAATGCCGTGGCTCTACCATCACTACGTAGGGCACGACAACAACCGAGACTGGTACATGGTGACGCAGAAGGAGACGCGCATGATCACCGATCTCCTGTACCGGCAATGGTTCCCGCTCGTGTTCTACGACGTGCACCAGATGGGCAACGGCGGCATGCGCATGTTCGTGCCGCCGTTCGTGGACCCGATCAACCCCAACATCGACCCGCTGATCGTGCGCTCGATCGCCCACATCGGCGCGGAGATGTCGCTCGCCCTCGAGGAGCGTGGCAAACAGGGCGTCGGCCACGGCGCGATCTACGACCTGTGGTGGCACGGCGGCGCGCGGTCCACGCCGACGCGCCACAACATCGTCGGCGTTCTGACGGAGGCGGCGAGCGTGCGGATCGCGACGCCGATCGAACAGGACTCGAGCGACCTCCGGGGGCACGCGCGCGGGCTGCCGGTCTACGAGCGACGCATGAACTTCCCGCACCCGTGGCCAGGCGGCGCGTGGCGGCTGCGCGACATCGTGGACTACGAGCTGATCACATCGGAGGCGCTGGTTCGCATGTTGTCGCAGCAGCGCGACCAGTACGTGCGCAACTTCGTGCGGATGGGTCGGCGGGCCGTGACGCTCGGGCAGTCCGAGCCACCGTACGCGTACATGATCCCGCGCCGGGACCAGCACGATCCTGGCGCGGCGCGACGACTGCTGGAGGTTCTCCGGGTCGGCGGGGTGGAGCTCGAATCGACGCCGGATGCCTACGTGGTCCGGATGGCGCAGCCATACCGGGCCCACGCCAAGGATCTGCTCGAGCCGCAGCGCTTCCCGCATCTCGAGCAGTGGCCGGGCGGACCACCAGAGCGTCCGTACGACGTTGCGGGATGGACGCTGTCACAGCAGATGGGCGTGCGTGTCGTGGCGGTGGACACTCCGCTCACCGCGCGCACGATGCCGGTCGCGTCGCTGACGCCTCCACTCACGACGTGCCCGTCGGCGAGCCCTCAGGGGCGCTATCCGGTACTCGATCCCCGCGACAGCGACAGCTACCGCGCGGTGTTCGGCGCCCTGCGGACCGGCATTCCGGTCCGCGTGTCGTCGGCACCGGTGCGCGCTTCCGGCGGAGTCACGCTCCCCGCAGGTTCCTTCGTCCTCGAGCGAACGCCCACGCCGGATGCGGCGGCGGTGGCGGGGACCTGCCCGCCATTACGGATCTCCTCGCTCCCTGCTGGACGCTCCCTCCCGCGCGCGCCCCGCATCGCGCTCTACAAGCCCTGGACGGCGAGCATGGACGAAGGCTGGACGCGCTTCGTGCTGGAGCAGTTCCAGGTCCCCTTCACCTCGCTCACCGACTCGGTGGCACGTGCCGGCCGGCTGCGTGACCAGTACGACGTGATCCTCGTCCCAGACATGAGCCTACGGGACTTGCGCAGCGGGATGACCGCCGCGCAGGTGCCGCCGCGCTTCGCGGGCGGGCTCGGCACCGACGGCGTTCGATCGATGGTGGAGTTCGTGCGGGCCGGCGGAACGCTGGTCCTGCTCGACGCTTCATCGGAGTTCGCCACGGAGGAGCTGGGGGTCGGCGTGCGACTCATCACCGAGTCGCGCCGCGATCCGGCGGTGGATGCCCCGCGCGGCGACGCGCGGGCGGCCACCGAACCACTCTATGCGCCGGGCTCCGTTCTCCGCGTGCTGGTCGATGCTTCCCACCCGATCGCCCGCGGCATGCCGGATACGGCCGCCGTGTACTTCACCAACTCGGTCACGTTCGACGTGTCGTCCGGCGCTCCGGTGCGGGTGATCGCACGATACCCGGCGCGCGGCGACGACATCCTGCTGAGCGGGTTCCTGCAGGGCGCGAACGGCATCGCGGGACGGGCGGCGGCGGTGGAAGCGACGGTCGGTGAGGGGCGCGTGGTGATGTTCGGCTTCCGTCCGCAGTACCGCGGACAGTCGTACGGCACGTTCAAGATGTTGTTCAATGCGCTGCTCGAAGGAGGGTCGTCGAGCCGGCGCTGAGCTGGCGATTCATTCGACACTTCTCCGCGAGGTTGTGCGCATGCGAACGATCCGAGTGGTCACGGCCGGGGCGGCGCTGCTCGGGCTCCTGCTGCCGGCCACGGCATCGGCCCAGCTGGGACGGCGCTTCGAGAACGCCTGGTTCTTCGGAGCCAAGGCCGGCAGCGCGGCGATCTGGACCACGAATCAGCGCGGATACGCGCCGATCCTTGGCGGCGAGACGCTGATCACGCGCACGCGGGGCGGACTCTACCTGTCCTACGATCAGACCTTCATGGGCCTGATGCGGGACAGCGACTTCTCGACGGCGATTCCCGACCCCGCGGGTGGCGAGCGGCTCGTCGTGATCGGCGACATGCGCCGGGTGACGGCGATGGGGATGCTGTTCCCGGCCAAGCGCCTCATCTGGCGTCCGTACTTCGGCGTCGGCTTTGCGGTGAACATGGTGCTCGAGGCCACGCCGATCGGCAGCTATGTGTCGACGAGCCACCAGGAAGCCGTCGCGATCGCCATCGATGACATGTCGACGCGCGCCGCGCCGATCGTGATGGGCGGCCTCCAGATGGAGATGCTGCGCTTCTCGATCTTCGGCCAGGCGAGCTACATGCCGGCCCAGGCGGACTTCCTGCTCAACGGGAACGAGACGTACTTCCTGGAGTTCGGGATCCGATACAACGTGGGGACCAGCATCGAGCGGCCGAACTGACGGCGCAAGATCGAAGTGGTCGGTGATCAGCCGGCGGTGCTCAGCGAGCGTCCCCACTGGTCACTGACGGCTGATCACCGACCACTTCGA
>CAYLPM010000421.1:0-2535 GCA_964385525.1 uncultured Gemmatimonadaceae bacterium | reverse complement strand
CCTCTACCCGGTGCAGGTGAAGGCCGATCTCGTCACACCGGTGCGCCCCGCTCTGGTGGTGCTGGGGCTCGCCGGCGTGTTTCTCGTGCTCGTCCTGACGGTGAACCTCGCGACACTGCTGCTCTCGCGCGCCGCGCAGCGCGAGCGCGAGTTCGCGATCTCTCGCGCGCTGGGCGCCGATCCGATGGCGCTGGTCCGTGCGACGCTGCTCGAGGGGGGCGTGCTGGGGCTGCTCGGCGGCGCCGGCGGTGCACTCGTGGCGCTGTGGGGGACGCGCGCACTGATCGCGCTCGCGCCCATGGAGCTGCCGCGACGCGACACGATCGCCGTGGACTGGGAGATCGCGGCGATCATCGTCGGCGTCGGCGCCCTGATCGGCGTCGTCGCCGGCGCCGTTCCGGCGGGATGGGCGACGCGGACCAGCCTCGCATCACTCATGGCGAACGTGAGCGTGCGCGGCGGCGGTGGCCACGGCCGCATGCGACGAGCGATGGTCGTCGTACAGGTCGCGCTCTCACTGGTGCTGCTTACCGCGGGTGGGCTCGTGGTGCGAAGCTTCGAGCAGTTGCTGCGGGCGCAGGGTGGGTTCGATCCGGACGGGGTGCTGACGCTGCGCATCCCGGTCGCCGAGAGCCGCTATCCGGATAGTGCGATGGTCGAGGGATTGCACGAGCGCCTGCAGCGCGAGCTGTCCACGCTTCCGGGCGTCACCGCGGTCGGCGCGGCATCGGCACTCCCACTCTCCGCCGGCGCGGATCAGGCGACGGCCATGTTTCCGGTCAGCCCGGCCAACACGGGAGACGCGGATCGGGACGCGCCGCTCATCGACATCATCTGCGTGCGCCCGGGCCTCATGGAGACGCTCGGCATTCGCGTGCTCGCCGGCCGCACGCTCGAGCCCGACGTTCGCGGCACCACGATGGAGGCGGTGATCGACCGGACGCTCGCGGAGCGCTTCTTCCCGGCCGGCGATGCTGTGGGCGCCCTGTTGACGCTCGACGGCGACTCACTGACGGTCGTCGGCGTCGTCGAGCACGCGCGGCTGTACGACATTCACGCCGACGGCCGTTCGCAGGTGTACGTCGAAAACGCCGCGGACTATCTCTCCCTGTCGTGGGCGCTGCGCACGACACGATCGCCGCTGGGCTTGACCTCGGAGGTGCGCGCAGCGGTCCGGCGCGTGGATCCGGAGCTGGCGGTGTCGGACATCCGGACCATGGACCGGATCGTCGCCGAGTCGCTGCGGCAGCAGCGGGTGAGTGCGGTGCTCATCTCGGGGTTCGCGCTCGGTGCGCTGCTGCTGACGGCGATGGGGCTGTTCGGTGTCGTCTCGGGAGCGGTGGCGCGCCGCCGCCACGAGCTCGCGATCCGGATGGCGCTCGGCGCGGATCAGCGGAGGGTCGTGCGACTCGTGATGCGTGAGGGCGCGCAGCTCGTGGCGCTGGGGCTCCTCGTCGGCGCGCCGCTGATCTGGCTCTCGGGCAGAGCCATCCGCGGCGTGCTGGTCGGCGTGTCGCCGTTCGATGCGGCGACCCTCGGTGGCGTGGCGCTCGGGCTCGCGCTGGTGGCGCTGGGGGCGTGCTACCTCCCGGCGCGTCGCGTGGTGGGGATCGATCCGGCGCGGTCGCTCAAGGAGGAGTGAGGGGCGGAGGGCGGCGATCAGGCGAGGTTGACGGGTCCATTCAGTCGTCGAGCGACCGCCCGCGAAATCGACCGCGGGACGAGCGGCCTGTCCGTCCGGGCCCCCCCTCGACACGCAAGGCGCCAACTCCGAAGATTAAGCACGGTCGTCCGTCGGCCGGTCCCGACCGCATCGTGAGGAGCCCCCGCGCCCCGTGGCAAACGTCACCCTAGACTGGCTGCACGTCGCCATCCTCCTCGGCGCCGTCCAGGGCGTGTTTCTGGCGCTCATGCTGGCGGCGCAGCGCCGCAACCGGATCGCGAACCGCCTCCTGGCGGTGGCGATGCTCGTCTTCTCCATTTCCCTGGCGTCGAACGTCTACTACGCGGCCGGCCTCGAGCGGGCCTTCCCCCACTTCTTCGGCGTCTCGTACGCGATGCCGCTGCTCTTCGGGCCGCTCATCTACCTCTATGCCGTCGCGGCGGCCGATCGCACGCGTCCGTTCCGGTGGCGGGATGCCGTGCACCTCGCCCCCTTCGTCGTCGTGATCATCCTGGCGCTCCCCATCTATCTGATGAGCGGGCCGGAGAAGATCGAGTTCTACCATGGGCTTCAGCGGGGCGAGATTCCGCTGCTGCTCAGGGTGGTCGATCCGCTGAAGTACGTGTCCGGCATCGGATACGCGATCGCCACGATCGCCTTCCTGCGGACCCACGAAGCGAGGGTGAAGGACAGCTACTCGACGATCGAGCGCGTCAACCTCCAGTGGGTCGTTCGGCTGGCGCTGGCGGCCGCGGCGATCTGGGCGCTCGCGACCGCGTTTCTCCTGCTGGGGCCGGTGAATGAGGCGCTCGCCGCGCGCAGCGACGACGCGGTGGCGCTCGCCATGGCCATCCTCGTCTACTGGATCGGAT
>CAYLPM010000420.1:0-2465 GCA_964385525.1 uncultured Gemmatimonadaceae bacterium | reverse complement strand
CCAGCCAGGCGCGCGCGCCGGGGATGCCGAGCAGCGCGTCATCGTCGGCGCGCGCGGTCGGTGGTCCGGCGAAGAATCCGTCGAACGGATCCGGCGGGTTCGATCCGCGCGACAGCGCCGGCGGGCGCAGCGCGGTGAGGCTGTGATCGGGGAGCGCCATCTCGTCCTCAGGGTGAGAGCGTGACGGTGGACTCGCGCTCGCGCGGCGAGATCGCGACCGGCGCGGCCGGGTGCGGCGCCGGCGCGCTGGCGGCACGAACCGCCGGTGGGAGCGTGTGCGAACGCTGGCGGCGCGGACGCGGCGACGGCGCGGGGCCGCGATCCATCGCCCGCGCCAGCTCCTCAGGCCGGTGATGGCGGTGCGCCGTGCGGAACTGGAGATAGATCCGGACCGCCCCCCACCACAGCCGCAGATACGCGGGGTGCCATACGGGCGGCCGCGTGCGCAGCGTGACGCGGTTCGCGCGACGCAGATCGAGGATCGACCGGACGTACACGCCGAGCAGCGACCGATAGAACTCCCGCAGCGGCTGGCGCGTGGGCAGCACGGCGTGGGAGAGGTCCCATAGCCCGTGCGCGCGGCGCGGCACCGAGATGCGGTCCCGGTACGTCTCCCAGATCGCCGTGCCGGGGAGCGGCGTGAGGGGCGAGATGTTCAGGTAGTAGAGCCCCGTTTCTTCGATGAAACGCTGCAGGTGCGCCCAGTCCTCGGGGCCGTAGTCCGGGTTGGGGATCAGCGAGCCGTAGGTATCCACGCCGTGTCGGCGCAGGATCTCGATCGCGGCCCGGTTGTAGTCCACGGTGTTCTGCTTGTTCATCGAGGCGAGCTCGCCGTCGGTGCTCGCCTCCAGCCCGATCAGCACTGCCTTGAGCCCGAGCTCCGCCCACTCGGCGATGACATCCTCGTTCTCGGCGATGAAGTCCGATCGCCCGTAGCAGAAAATGTTCTTGCGCACCCCCCGCTCGCGCATGAGGGTGGCGATCCGCGTCAGTCGCCGGCGATTGATGAGGAAGATGTCATCGACGATGTAGATGTCATCGGCGTCGATCCGGGCCATCTCGTCGACGATCGACTCCGGCGAGCGCGAGTACGGCACGCCATCGGTGATCTGCCAGGTGAAGCAGAAGTTGCATTTGTACCAGCACCCCCACGTCGTCTTCATCGTCGCGACGGGGCGGTGGAAGAGGTAGTAGTAGCGGTGACGGAGATGCGCGACGAGATCGCGCCGGGGCAGCGGCAGCGTGTCGGGTTTCGGCATGTACCGGCGCTCGGCGGTGAACGCCACGCGATCGTCGTCGAGCGGGAGTGCGAGCCCCGGAATCTCCTCCAGCGACGTGCCGTGCTCGAACGCGTTCATCAGCTCCGGCATGATGCTCGTGCCGTCGCCGAGCACGATGCAGTCGACGGCGGCATCGGCGAAGTCCTCGGGGGCACGGGAGGCGTGCACGCCGCCGACGACCGTCCACACGTCGGGGTTCCATCGCTTGGCGAGACGGCAGAGGCGCACCACCTCGTTGACGCCGGTGACGTAGCAGCTCGTGCCGATCACGTCGGGCTTGAAGCTGCGCAGGCGCCGCTCGAAGCCGCGCTCGACGATCAGGTCGAGGATCTGCACCTCGTGGCCGTCGAGCCCCGCCGCCACATACTCGAGCTCCAGCGGCTCGCAGATCATCACGTGCTTGAGCCCCATCGTGTGCGGTGGCACGGGAGGGCGGACGAGCAGGATGCGCATGGCTGGACTCCCGTTCGGGTGAAGCCTGAGGCGGGACTACGGAGCGTTGCGAAATGCTGTGACGCCATTCGACGGACGCCGGTACCTGGTGAGCTGCTTCTGAGTTCTTGGTGGCAGTTCGAGGCTATCTGCACGGTAGAGTCCCCAGCGATTCTACCGCAGAGGCCGCAGAGGAGACGGAGGAACGCGGAGGAACGGCACCCGAACCCGATTCGCATCACCACGAGTCATCCGGAGGACCCTGCCTGGTGTGCAGTTCCTCTTCGCCCTCTGTCTCCTTTGCGGCCTCTGCGGTAGCATCGACACACTCGGCCGCCGAGATGAAGCCCTGCTATCCGGAGTACGGAAACAATTCATGAAAGCCGTCGGGCGCTTCGCTCCCGCATGATGACACCTCTCAGACAATGCCCGGCGTGATGCGGTGGTGAATGTGCGAACGGTAGTGAAGGTTTACGCCGACGATGAACGCGCGCATCCAGGGGCCGAGCCGCGCGCGGTTGCGGCCGACGCGGCGCGCGATCCCCGCGGGCGAGAAGAGCCGTTCGTACAGACGCCAGTAACCCTCCTGGAGCGCCTTCGGATCGATGTTGCGCGGACGGAAGATCACCTGGCCCCCGCTGTAGCGACCGAACTCCTCGCTCAGGATCCGTCCGTCGCGCGACATGCGGTCGTAGAGCGGAGTGCCGGGCACGGGGGTGAGGATGTGGATGCGCGGCACGGAGATCTCGTTCT
>CAYLPM010000419.1:0-4324 GCA_964385525.1 uncultured Gemmatimonadaceae bacterium | reverse complement strand
GGCGCGGAGGAACGCAGAGGACGGCACACCGGTCGGAGGTCTGCCCGCGACGAGCCCGGACGAATGCTTTGGAAACCGCCTCGGGACGCAATGGCTTCCCGAGGTCGTTCATCCAATCCATCCGGGCTCGTGGCGGACGGGAGCTCGATCGGTGTGCAGTTCCTCTGCGATCCTCCGCGCCCACCTCTGCGTTCCTCTGCGGTCCAGTGTCGCGAGACCTGCGCGGTTGGCGGACACGCCATCCCGATGAGGGAACCACTCGACTACTCACCAGGGCGCGCCTCGCCCGGCTCCCCGCCCCGCTGCCCCGCCCTGGCGCTGTCCCCGCGCAGCGCCCGCAGCACCGTGCGGCCCGCCGCGACTGCGCCGAGGATGATGAGCAGGTAGAACGTGTAGAACCGCCACCAGATCAGCGATGCGGCGAAGATCGCGGATGGGATCACGCCGCTCAGCGTCGCCGTGTACGCGACCTCGATGACGCCGCCTCCCGCGGGTGCGGGAACCGCCACACCACCATAGAAGAGCACCATCGGCCAGATCACCAGCGGCGCCAGCGGCACCATCGGGTCGTACGACAGGACGAGCGCGGGGAGCACTGCGAAGCGCGCCAGCAGGTGGATGATCGAGAGCAGCAGCGAGGCGGCCATCCAGCCGAGGTGCATCCGGCGGAGGGCCGAGAAGCCCGAGCGGATGCGCCGCAACCCGCGCTGGATCGTGCGCCAGCGGCCGGCGCCAAGCCCCACGGCACGGGCCCACCGCGGCGGAGGCCCCGTCGCGCGACGATGTGCCAGGAGGGCACCGATGGCCCCGACGCCGAGCACCGTTCCCGCATAGCCGCCGATCACGCCGAACATGCCGGCCGACGCGAGTGCGCTCACCGGGAACGCCGCCCAGAGCACGATCGCGACGAGCGCGAGCGAGATCATCTCGAGGAACAGCTCGGCGTATAGCAGCAGCAGGATGCTCGCGACCGGCAGGCGCGCCTCGGAGAGCACGAGAAAGCGCGCCGGTTCGCCTCCAGTGCGCGCCGGCGTGATCGAGGCGCCGAAGTCGCCGGCGAGGCACGTTCTCGCGGAAGTGCCGATCGTCAGCGGAATGCCGAGCGCGAGCGCGCTCGTGTTGATCTTGAGCACGCGACCGGCGATCTCGATCAACGCCGCCGAGAGCGCGAGCGCGTGCGCGAGCAGCGGGAGGGTGACACCAAGGCGGCCCTCCGGCCAGGTGCGCGCAACGATGAAAACCGAGACGCCGATGGACGCCGCGAAGGAGATGATGGTGACGAGCCAGCGTCTCCAGCTCACAGCAGCAGGGGGCGGGAGGGAAACTGCGAGAAAAAGTCCGGCGGCCGGGCCACCTCGGCCCGGCCGCCGGTCGATCAGGAAACGAGCGCGTTCACGTCTGCGGTTCGAGGATCCGCGCGATGCGTACCCGGAGGTCCTCGAGATGCATCCGCGTCGTACGATCGGGCGTGCGCGCGAGTGCGGTGCGAATCTGTCCATCGAGCTCGCGCAGATCGCCGCGCAGGAGCGCCTGGCCGTCGTTCGGGCCGCGCGGTGGTGCGCCGCCGCCGAAACCACCGCCGCCGCCCTGACCCCCGCCAGTGGCAGGCGGGGCCGGATTGAGCTTGTCGTCGATCAGCTCGAGATAGGACCGCTGCAGATTGCGCCGGAACGGGTCGACCTGCACGTTGCGCGCGCCAAGCTCGCTGAACAGGCCGCGACGCACCTCGGTGATGAGATCGCCGGCGGTGTACACCGGCTGCTCCTCTTCCGCGAGCGCCTCGAACTCGATCAGCCGCGCGATGCGCGCGTCGCTCAGCAGGCTTCGCAGCACGCGGAGCTGGGCGTTCCGAATGCGCTCCATGGCGCCCTCGACCTCGATCCGCCGGAGGATGTCCGTGTCGAGGAAGAACTCGGGGGTCTGGAACGCGCGCTCGTTGAGGAAGCGGACGGCGCGCACCTGGCGATCGCGATCTAACGGCTCGAAGATCACGCCCTGCTGTCCGACGCGCTTCTCCTGGGATTGCGCGCCACCGACGACCTGCGCGACGTGCGTCAGCTCCGTCGCCCACTGGCCGAGCGTGCGGCCGTAGAGCTCCGAGAGATCCGCGTAGGTCTCGCCCTCCTGTTCCGTTGCCTTGCGAAGGAGCTGGACGACGCGCTCGAGGTTCCGGATGCCGAGCTCCGTCGCCTTGACCGCATCCTCATCCCCGACGGCCTCGGTCAGCGATCCTGGATCCGAGCCGGCCGCGTTCGCCGTCGAGAATCGATACCACGGGATCGTGTCCTGCATCCGCGCCCACTGGTCGAGGACCTTCTTCTCCTCCTCCGCCGTGCCGGCACCGGGGATCGGCTTGTAGCCCCACATCGTCGCGAACTGATCGTACGGGCCGATGTCGGGGACCAGCAGCTCGACCGGAATCCGGTCCTCGGGCTGCGCGATGTAGTTGAAGCGCGAGTAGTCCATCAGCGTCGGCGTATGCCCCATGCGGCGAAGCCAGCTGACGCTGCGCAGCGAGTCGACCGGATACGTGGAGCTCGCCTTCATGTTGTGCTGGAAGCCGAGCGTGTGTCCGACCTCGTGCGCGGCCACGTACTCGATCAGCCGCCCCATCAGCGTGTCGGGGAACGGCAGGCGCTGCGCCCGCGGGTCGAGCGGCGCCACCTGCACGAAATACCAGCTCCGCAGGAGATTCTGGACGTTGTGATAGAACTGAATGTCGGACTCGAGAATCTCACCCGTGCGGGGGTCGTGCACGTGCGGCCCGGAGGCATTCTCGGTGGTGGAGGGCAACCACCGCACTACGGAATACCGCGCGTCCTCCGGTGCCCAGTCGGGGTCTTCGGCGGCCGACGGCGCGTCCATCGCGATGATCGCGTTGCTGAAGCCCGCCGCCTCGAACGCCTTCTGCCACGCCTCGATGCCGCGCTTGATGTAGGGCACCCACTTCGGAGGCGTCGCCGGATCGACGTAATAGACGATCGGCTTCACCGGATCCGAGATCGCGGCGCCGGGATCCTTCTTCTCGAGGCGCCACTTCGTGATGTAGCGCGGGCGCGCGACGCGATGCTCCTCCGTCGAGTAGTCCTCGAAATCGATCGAGAAGTAGCCGACCCGCGAATCGAAGAGCCGTGGCATCATCGGATTCTCGGGGAGCCGCACCATGCTCCAGTTCATGAGCACGCTGGCGGTCCGGGTGAGCGGCTGTGGACCCTGCCCGCCGCCGCCACCGCCGCCGGCCCCACCACCGGCGCCGGCGGGATTGAAGGTGTGCGTCGCCTGCACCTCGATGTTGTCGGGGAACGTCGCGACCTTCTCGATGAAGGTGCGCTGCTGATCCATGTTGCCGGCGCGCAGCCGCTGCCGCGCCGACAGCTCGGCGATGTCGCTGGTGAAGAGCCGCGTGACGTCGATGACTGCGGCGCTGTCCGGGCCCCACGCCTCGACGTTGAACGCGGCGAGAATCGGATCGTACGCCGCGGCTTGCACCGCCTGGTACACGGGGCTCGTCGAGTCGGCCGTGAGCTCGTGCGACACCGTGCGAAGGAGAATGCGGTTGTCGCGGCGATCCCAGCGGAGCACACGATTGCCCATCTGTGCCCCACCGTAGCCGGCGCCGAGCGTCGTGCGCGCGATCTGCGTGACGAGGAGGAATTCCTCGCCGAGCTCGTGGCGCGGAATCTCGTAGAACAGCTTGTCGCCGATGCGGTGGGTCTTGAAGAGCCCCGCCTTCGTCTGCGCCTCGCCCGTGATCACACGGTTGTAGGGACGCGGCTGGGCCGGTTGGCCGGCGCCGCCGGGGCGGGAGGAGTCGCCGCCGGTCCGTGCCTGCTCCTGCTGGCCCGGCGCGGGCTGCGTGCGAGTGGCGGGCGGTGCTGATGCGCACGCACTGACGAGCAGCGCGAGCGAGACCGCGGCGAGCGGATGAGCGAATCGAAGTGTGGGCATGGGCATTTCCGTTTCTGCGGCGGTGGCGCGGTGGGACGACCAGAGGGCTACCTACAATAGTGCGTGCGAGGCAGAGGACGCCAGCGGCAGCGCGGACCTCGCTCCCGGGCGCCGTTGGGCGCTGTTGGAGGCTTGTGGGCGCTGCTGGGCGGCCGCGTCCTCGCTGCTCACCGCCGCCGGGCGTACACCTCCAGCCACGGTGACACACGAGCCGGGAGGTGCTGCAGCATCGCCTTGATCGCGCGCTCCTCGAGCGCGGCCCAGCGCCGGGTCCAGCGGTCCGCGATCGGGACGAGCACGTCGCCCAGGACGTGAAGCACTCGAAAGCCCGTGTCCTCGAGCACACGCTCGAGCGATGCCGGCGTGAACGCGTGTC
>CAYLPM010000418.1:0-2511 GCA_964385525.1 uncultured Gemmatimonadaceae bacterium | reverse complement strand
GGTGGGAGCCGAGCCGCGGCCTCGTCGAGGCAGCTCTCGATTGCCGACACCCAGGCATTGAAGTTCGCGGCCAGAAGCTCGCGGACCGGAGGGTCGGGTTCGTGCAGCTCGAGCGCGAGGCTCCCGATCGGGCAGCCGTAGAAGCAGTCGGTGTCCACCAGCATCCGGCGATATCGCGCGAGGAGGACGAAGACGCGCTCGACGGGATCCTCGACTCCCTCCCACGCCGGGGCGAGCAGCATCGGGTGGATCCCCTGGTGATACGTCTCGAGCACGGCGAGCAGGAGGTCCTGCTTCGTCGGAAAGAAGTGATATAGGCTCCCGCTCAGCGCCCCGGCCTCGCGGAGGATGTCGGCGATGCTGGTCGTCGTGTAGCCCTTCTCCCAGAAGAGCTTCATCGCGGCGTGAACGATCCGGTCGCGAGTAGGCTGGGCCATGCGGGACTCGTGAGGCTGACGTGGCGAACAGTGCGCAGTGCGTACCGTGGGCGCGGCTCAGTGCGCCCGTACGCACTACGCACTACTCGCTAACGCGATCTTCGATCCGTCACGTGCTCGAGATGAGGCGTGTCGCGATCAGCCATCCGATGCCCCCGCCAATCGCGCCGGTGACGGCGGAGCTGAGGGTGCCGAGGGCGAGGATGCTGGCGGTGACGTCGCCCAACGCGTAGGAGATCGCGATGCCGATGACGGCGCAGATGCCGCCGGCGAGCAGTCCGCCGACCACCGCGCTGCCCAGGGCGGGCTCGCGCGACCAGATCGCGTACAGCAGGCCCGCGAGGAGGGAGATGGTCATCCCTCCGATCGCGAAGAGATCGGCGACGCTTCGATTGTAGTGGCCGGCGAGGACCATCGCGACCTGGCCGGCGGTGCCGATCGCGGTTGCACTCATCAGCACGCGCGTATCCATGGAGGAGCTCCTGGTGGTGGGAAGTGGGAGACGTGCCGCCGGGATCGAGCCGATTGCCGGGGTCTCCTCACGCGGGGGGGACTACGGGCGAGGATACTTGGTTGAGCAATCAACCAAGATGCGGGCACCGCGCCGTCAGTCAAGAGCGCTCGCAGCCGCAACCTGGACGGCGCCCCGAGCAATCCGTCGACGGTCCGCCCTCCACCATCCATCCCGGAAACCTGCATCTCGTCACCGGACCCATCTGGCTGAGCCGTGGTCCCCATCCCACGTTGCCGATGTGCAAGCCAGGGAGGTGGCCGACGTCATCTGGAAGGTCGTCGAGCTCGCCGTCCGCCGGACGGCGACAGGTCAGGTCTCTTCAGAAGGAGGAGGTCCCATGCGTCCTGTACTGGTCGGACTGCTGGTTCCGCTGCTCCTCGGCGGAGTCGCCGAGGTGGGAGAGCGGAGCATCGTCATCACGGGGAGAGTCGCCGATTCGAGGTCCGGTGCCGCTCTGGATCTCGCCACGATCGTGGTGGAGCCGGGGAACCTCGGCACGACGACGACCGCCTCTGGCGAGTACGCGCTCACGGTCGGGGAAGAGCTCCGCGGGCAGACGGTTACCGTGATGGTGCGACGGATCGGCTTCACGGCGCAGCGGCGGCAGGTCCCGCTCAGTGGCGACACGGTGCGCGTGGATTTCGCGCTCGTGCAGGATGTGAATCGTCTGCAGGAACTCGTGGTCACGGGAGCCGCGGACGCGACTGCCGTGCGAATCGAACAGCGCGAGCGGGAACAGGTTGTCGCGATGCCTCCGGCGCAGCTCGGCGTGCAGACGTACTCCCCGGCCGGCGGGGATCCGGGCATCGTGGTGAGGGGAGCGCACTCGATTGCCGCCAAGGGCGAAGGCCCGCCATCCCATCGCCGCAACGATCCAGGCTGGAACACCGAAGCCTACGATCGCATCGAGGACAATCGGTTCCTGTCGGTCGACACCAGTCCGCTCTCCACGTTCTCGATCGACGTCGACCGCGCGGCCTACGGCAACGTCCGGCGGTTCATCACGCGTGGGCAGGAGCCGCCGAAGGACGCGGTGCGGATCGAGGAGATGATCAACTACTTCCGGTACGACGCGCCGAGACCGTCGCGCGAGCATCCGTTCGCCGTGGTGACGGAGGTGATGGACGCGCCATGGCGCGAGGGGCACAAGCTCGTGCGCATCGGGCTGCACGCGCCGGAGATCGACACCCGCGAGCTGCCGCCCAGCAATCTCGTCTTTCTGATCGATGTGTCCGGCTCGATGCAGCCCGCGAACAAGCTGCCGCTCGTGAAGCAGTCGTTCCGGATGCTGGTGCACCAGCTCCGGGAGCAGGATCGCGTCGCGATCGTGGTGTATGCCGGGGCGGCCGGCGTCGTGCTGCCGTCGACGTCGGGGGCGCACAAGCACCGGATCCTGGAGGCGATCGAGCGGCTCGAGGCGGGTGGCTCGACGGCGGGCGGCCAGGGGCTGAAGCTCGCGTACCACATCGCGGGCGAGAACCACGTCGAGGGTGGCAACAACCGCGTGATCCTGGCCACGGACGGAGACTTCAACGTCGGCGTGTCGAGCGATGGTGAGAT
>CAYLPM010000417.1:0-9481 GCA_964385525.1 uncultured Gemmatimonadaceae bacterium | reverse complement strand
GCGCCGCGCAGATCGAGCAGCACGTAGGCCGCGATCCGCTCGAGCACGAGCGAGTCCACCGGCACGCCGACCTCGCGCGCGTCGAGCATGACCATGCCCGCGTACGTACTCAACCACGCGCTGCTCCAGTCGCTCGACGACCAGTAGCCGATGCCGCCATCCGGGCGCTGGCGCCGCGCGAGCACGTCCACCGCGCGCTCGATCTCTCGGATCGTCCCGACGGCCGCCATCGTATCGCCCATCGTCTGTCGGGCGCGATGCAGCGCGATGATCGGCATCGCGGTGCTGATCACCTGCTCGGTGCAGTAGTACGGATAGACGCGGAGCTGCTGCCGCATCCCGCGGATCGCCGCCAGCGGGGAGGTGCCGAGGCTGAGCTCGAGCCGCGATCGCGCGGGGTCGATGTCGGCGGGGAGCGTCAGCGCCACGCGCGCGGAGTCGTGCAGCACGCCGGCCAGCGTGTGCGCGCGAGGGTGGAACTCGGGACGGACGGGGAGTGCGACCCGGACGGCGTCGGTGTCGCGGCCGCCCGTCACGTCGAACCGGAAGCTCGCGCTGTCCGCCCGCGTGGCGCGGAACGGGAAGCGCACTTCGGTCCCCCGCGATGCGGCGAGCGTCGCCGTTCGCGTCGGGGCGCCACGCAGCGTCACACCGCTCACCGTGGCTCTCACCGACACGCTCGCCGCACGTCCATCGCGACGGTTGATCACGGCGCCGGCGACGAAGTCATCGCCTGGACGCACGAACCGCGGCAGCGATGGGCGCGCGAGCAGTGGGCGGGTCACGAGCAGCGACGTTTCGCCGTTGCCGTAGCGATCGCCGGCCGTGACGGCGACGGCCATGATCCGGAACGTGGTGAGATTGTCGGGCAGCTTCGCGGATGCCACCGCGTTCCCCTGCGCATCCGTCTCGACGGAGCCGAGGAAGAACGCCGTCGTCTGGAAGCGCGAGCGCAGGATGTCGGCGCCATCCGCGCCGCCGCCGCCGCCGGCCTCGCGCCGTCCCTTCTCGCCCTCGGGCACCTGCGGCGCGACGCTCGCCATGTTGCTCGCGAGGCGCATCCCGAGGCCGCGAGCACGGTACATGAGATCGATCGGGTCGGGCGTGCGGTAGCCGGTGAGCGCGAGGACGCCCTCATCGACCGCCCAGAGCGTGACCTCGCTCCGCTGCCCGCGATTCTGCTGATCGCGTACGCGAATGCGCACGCTCGCCGTGTCGCCGGGACGGTACTCGGCCTTCACGGGGGTGAGGGCCACCGTGAGCCGCTTCACCTCCGGCGTCACCCGCAGCTCGGCGTAGCCCACGCGGATCGTCGGCCGCCCCGGATCGTCGATCGGTCCCGGTTGCGCGCTGCGTCCGCGCGCGACCAGAACCGAGACGAACGCATTCGGCGCGAACGCCTCCGTGATCGGGAACTTCAGCGTCGTCGAGCCGGATGTGATCCGCATGCGCCGCTGCTCGATCAGCCCTTCGCGCTCCACCGTCACCCACGCCTCGGCGTCCGTGAACGGCGAGGCGACGAGCACGGTCGCGGTGTCGCCCACCGCGTAGCGCGTGCGATCGGGAATGACATCCATGCGGAACTGCGTCTCGTCGTTCCACGGCACCCACTCGTTCCCGGCGGCCCAACGCTGGAAGCTCGTCGTCGCCACGCGACCGCCCCGGTCCGTCGCCTGGAACGTGAGTACGTAGACGCCGCCGGTACCCGGAGTGAACGCGCACGGTGCCGGCGCCGCCGCCGTGGTCACCGTGCACCGCGCCACGGTGTCCGCCACCCACTCGCCGACGACCTCCGCGATGCCGTTCCGCTCGCGACGCACCCGGTGCCACTCGCGCCGCACGATCGTCCCCTGCACGCGAACGCCCGGCACCTTCTGGCCGTTCGGTCGCACGGCGAGCACGCCGATCGACTGCGCCGTACCCGCGGGCCAGAAGTAGCTCGCGCCGAGCGGCTTCGCGGCGATGTAGAATTCGGCCGGATGCACGACCGTCGTCGCCGACGCGCCCACCACCTGGCGATTGACGTCGGTCACGTTCGCCTGGATCGTCACGCGCGCCGCGCGCGCCCGGGAGGGCGCGGGCAACGTCACCGACACCGCGAGCTCGCCGCCCGCATCCAGCGTGTCGATCTCGCTCGCGAACACCTCGACGTTCTGATCGTCCGCGCCCTCGGTCTCCCACCACCACCCGGTCTCACCGAGGTACCATCCTTCGGTGCCGGGAATCTCGAGTGCCCACGTCGGCACGGGACTCTGCCGCGCCATCCACGACACCTCGGCGCGCCCCATCGGCGCCCCGAACAGGTAGCGCGCCTGGACGACCGCGCCGAACTCGTCGCCGGGGAGTCGCGTGGCATCGTCGGTGTTCACATCCACGAGGAATTCGGGCGGACGATACTCGGCGACGCGATACGACGACTGCGCGACCGAGCGCCACTTGCCCTGGCGCTTCGCCTGGATCTCCACGCGGTAGTGGCCGATCGCCGCGCTCGCCGGCAGCTCGAGCGACTGATCCGCGGTGCCGAACGAGGACAACGCCACGGTGTGGTCGCGCAGCGTACCCTCGTCGCGATCGTGAAAGAGCCAGCGCACGGAGTCGCCGGCCGCGGGCACGCGCAGCGCTCCGAGCTGGCCGTCGCGGATGATGGCCTTCGCGTG
The DNA here is from genome assembly GCA_964385525.1 of uncultured Gemmatimonadaceae bacterium. Taxonomy (GTDB): domain Bacteria; phylum Gemmatimonadota; class Gemmatimonadetes; order Gemmatimonadales; family Gemmatimonadaceae; genus DATKCV01. Next base: position 6,824 of record CAYLPM010000417.1, on the reverse strand, counting down.
TACGCGCTCGCCCGGGCGATAGATGCCGCGCTCGGTGAACACCGCACCGGCGAGCGGCAGCCGCTGATCGCCCCACGCGCTGTAGACGTTGAAGCGCCATGGCGAGAGATCGGGATCCCAGCGGTTGATCGCGGTCAGCGCGCGATCGTCGCCGAGCGTGACGCTGACGTAGCCCTCGAAGTTCTGATAGATGTCCTCGTCCTCATCCTCGGCGCGCGGCGGCTCGGCGTAGCTGCGGAGGCGCGCGAGGCCCTGGGCGTCGGTTCGCGCGGTCGCCAGCCGGCGTCCCCGGGAGTCGAAGAGCACGACGCTCGCCCCCTCGCGCGGAAGGCCGTCGCTCACGCCCGTCACCCACACCGCACCCTGCGTCATCCCGATGCGTGCGTGAACGCCGAGGTCGGTGACCTGCACGAGCGCGGTCGGACCGTCGGCCCGCGCCTCGCGTCCGTTGCTGCGGCCGTGGATGCGGACCGCGAACAGCGCCGGTGCGCCGGCGCGGCTCGCATCGGGCGCGGGCAGCTTCACGCCGGTGAGACTCGGCCGATCGGGCCCCGCCCGCACGGGGAGCCGCTGCACGCTCGCGCCGCGGTTGAGCGTCGTCCACAGCTCATCGTCGCCCCAGCCGAATCGACCGAGGATCGTGGCCTCGAGCGTATCGGGCACCGGGGCGACGATCGCGATCAGCGTATCTACGTTGACGTGCTGCACCGCGAGCGTGCGGAACCCGACGCGCTCGACCAGCAGGCGCCCGAACGGATGGGTGAGTGACGGCGCGTAGCCCGTCGTCTGAAATCCAATGGCCGGATTGCCCCGCACCGGCTGGCCGAACGCGTCTCGCAGCGCGGTGTCGACGACGGCGGCATACCCGGTGTGCGGATCGAGCGATGCCTCGAGCGTCCAGCGCGTGCTCTCGGCAAGCGTGTCGCGCACGGTGAAGGTCGCTTCGGGGATGAGCCGCACGCGCCGCAGCACCTCGGCGCCGCGGACGGGGTTGGTGAAGGTCAGCACGAGCGGGCCGGTCGGACAGAACGGCCCGCCGCCGCTGCACGCGAGCTCCGCGATGCGCAGGTCGCCGTACGTGTCGAAGCCCCAGCGCGCGTAGCCCCGCGGCAACTCCTCCTCGACCTCGACCGGCGCGACGAGCTCGCCCGTGCATCCACGGGGGAGCGGCTCCCGGGGCGCGAGCTGCACGATGCGGCGGAGCGAGTCCACCGAACGATCTCGCTGCCATCCGCCCGCTTCGCGGATGCGCCACGACTCGTCTTCGCGAATGCGACGCTGCGCCGTCGCGCGCAGCCGGACGATCTTCTGGCCGCCGCACGCCGCGCTGAACTCGAGGTACGCGCCGGCCGTGAGTCGCGCGAGGTTCACCGGCGCGCTGTACACGAGCTCGAAGCGTTGATCCGGCGCGATGTGCCGATGGCGCTGCACGTCCAGGGCGACGGGAGAGCCCGTGAGGAGCAGCGGCCCGTGGGCGCGGAACGAGAAGCGATGCGGCGCCTCGAGTCGCGCGCCATCCATCGCGCGGAAGGAGTCGCTGACGGTGACGGCGTAGCGCGCGCCGGGCGTCAGCGGCGCGGAGGGCAGCAATTGCACCGTGACCGGATCGCGCCACTCGATGCGGCCGGCCACCGCCGGCTCGATGCGCAGGATCGTCGCGGGGTCGATGCTCCGGTCGAGCGATCCCGCCACGGGCCGATCGAAGGTGATGCTGATGCGTGCCGTCGGACTCGCGTCACCCGCGGGCGTGACGCGGATCACACGCAGCGGCGACTGGATCGTCGGCGAGCCGGCGGGTGTGGACGGGGACTGGGCGAGCGAGCCGACCGGCCACGCGAGCGCGAGCGCGGCGACGGTCAGCGCGAAACGAGCAACTGGCATGGACGAGGCCCGCCTTGGGTGCGATGCGATCGGCCGCTGCGGCGCGGCGGCTCCAGTCTGTGTACCGCGCGAGTGGAGCTTTGGTTCTGTATTATGGACGAATCAGGGGGGAGGGATCGCACGATTTCGGAGATCGATTTCGGGCGGGCTTCGTTCGACTGGACGGTCCGTGGAAGGGCCTGGGGGATCCAAGCCGTGAGCTTGACAGCTTGTCAGCGGGCCAGCCGTCGGCTACGGCGGAACTGCCGATGGACGCGCTCTTGCTGTGCTGAGTCGCTGGCCGGCTGGCCAGCCGTCGAGCTCGCGGCTTGGATCCCCCCTGCCGAGCCTCCGGACTCTCCCGGACGCGTGCATTTTTCACCCCGGCCAACGTCTCCAGGTACTGACTCTAGCCGAGGGCCGTGCGAATGCGTACAGGATTCTGGTTGGTCGCGTTGGGAGCGGTGGCGATGGGGTGCGACACGGGGATGCGGGCGCTGCCGGAGGACGCCGCCGACGTCGACGGCTCGGCCGGGGAAGGCGTGGATTTCACCTCCCCTCCCGCCGCCCCGGCGCCCGCGCCCGCCCGCGGGGACCTGAGCACCGGCAGTGCGCCGGAGGACGCGGCGGCGCGTCTGACGTCCGCTACCGCGAAGAGCTTCGAGTCCTTCCAGATCGGCCCGGCCGCCAGCACCGGCTCGACGCAGGTCGCGGCTCCGTCGATGATCATCCGGACCGGTCATGCGACGGTCGAGGTGGATTCTCTGGAGCCGGCCGTGGCCGCCGTTCAGGCGCTCGCGCTCGCAGTCGGCGGATACGTCGCCAATGTCAGCATGCAGACCGGTCGAACGCAGCTTCGGCAGGCGACGCTCGAGGTCAAGGTGCCCGCGGACCGCTTCGACGCTGCGATCGAGGGGCTGCGTCCGATGGGCAGACTCGAGTCGATGAACGTGGCCGTCGAGGACGTCGGCGAGGAGTTCACCGACGTCACGGCGCGGATGTCGAACGCCCGCCGGCTCGAGGAGCGGCTGCTGAGTCTGCTCGCGAATCGCACCGGCCGGCTCGAGGACATCCTGGCGGCCGAGCGGGAGCTGGCGCGCGTGCGACAGGAGATCGAGCGTTACGAGGGGCGGCTGCGGTATCTGCGATCCCGGATCGCGCTGAGCACGCTGCACGTGGCGGTGCACGAGCCGTCGCCAATCATCGCGCGGGCAGCGCGGAATCCGATCGTCGAGGCATTCCGGGGGGCGTGGCGCAACTTCGTCGGGTTCGTGGCGGGGATGATCGAGCTGATGGGAATCCTGGTGCCGCTCGGGGCGATCGTCGTGCTGTTCGTTGCAGTGTGGTTGCGGTGGGGACATCGGTTGTTCAGGAGGGCCGGGGCGGGGTCGGCGGCCGCGAAGGAGACGGTGGTGCCGGGCTGACGTGCTGGAGTCAGCGGCCGGACCCACCCCCCTTCGCCCGCTTCGCGAGGCGACTCTCCATCGCGTTCAGTCGCGCCTCGAGCGCGAGCCGTTCAGCGCGCGTGGCCGCGGTGGCTGAGTCGATCGCCCGGATCTGGAGCTTCATTCTGGCTTCCTGGACCTGGAGACTGTCGAGTCTCTGCTCGAGCAGAACGATCTTGCGATCGTAGCCTTCGAGCTCGTGCCGTAGCTGGCGGTTGCCGCGTTCGAGCTCGATGACCTCGCGCCGCTTTTCCTGCATGGTCCAGATGCGGCTGAGGAGTCCCTCGCGCTCGGCGGTGCTGACGATCGGTGGAAGGCGGTTGGCGGTGATGCTGTCGGGCGGTGTGGTGATCTGCGCGAGCGCGGGAGAGGCGAACAGCGCTCCGGCCGCGGCGACGAAGGCGGTGGCGATCACGTTCCGGCAAAACGGCATGAGAGCCTCTGGCTCGAGTGATTTGGACGTCGACAGGTCGGCGGGAACAGCGGGCTGCGCGGAGTGACCGGGGTGGCCGGGCTTCGCGGATCGAGCCGTCTGGTCGCACCACTCGGCCCGGGTAACCAGGACGCGTGGCGCGGTATGGACGGAACGTAGTGTCTGGGAAAACACTTGGTTGTGCGCTAACTCACAGCCCAGACGGGGGCACTGACCGAGCGGTCAGCGAGCCTGCCTCTCGTCCCTTTCTATCTCATCCACGCATTGTTCCCACGATCCACATCCGGAAACCACCTTTCCGGATCGATCTCCACTCTCGTGACCGTGCCCTCGACGGTGATCTCCGCTCGTCGCTCCCCGCGCAGCCAGACGTCGACGGGGATCTCGCGCCGGACGGTCGAGCCGTCGGCGAGGGTGATCGCGAGCCGCACCGGCATCGGAGCCTCCCCACGGTCCGCGATCACGATTCGCGTTCCCTCGGCCGTCGGTGTGACCGAGGCGATCGCCTGGTCGAGCCGCCACGTCTCGTAGTACCAGGTGCGCCAGAACCAGTCGAGCTCGCGCCCGCTCAGCGACTCCATGCTCCGGAAGAAGTCCCACGGCGTGGGGTGCTTCCACTTCCAGCGATCGAGATAGGCGCGATAGGCACGGTGGAACACCTCGTCGCCGAGGATGCCGCGCAGCGCAAGGAGGACGGTGGCGGGCTTGGCGTACGAGGCGATGCCGTATGCGTTGGGATCGTAGTGGAAGTTCGAGCGCCGCATGATCTCGCCTTCCATCCCGGTGAGCGCGAAGTCCGCATACGACTCCTGATCCGGGATGAAGTGATTGAGCCCCGGGTAGAACTCCATGCGCGCGGCGTTCTCGTTGTAGGTCGTCGTGCCTTCGTCGAGCCACGCGTACCGGCGCTCGTCGGTGCTCACCATCATCGGCACCCACATGTGCGCCAGCTCGTGCGCGGTCACGAAGTAGAGCGCACTGTCGCCGCGCTCGTCGTAGTCGCCGATCAGCGTCATCATCGGGAACTCCATCCCGCCGCCGATGATCCCGCCCGCCTCGACCGCGGTCATGTGCGGCCAGGGATACGGAATCCCCAGGTAGCGTGACAGGAAGTCGATCGCGTGCTGCTCGTAGCGCACCATGTGCTGCCAGCGCGGCGCGGTCTCGCGCCACAGCGACTCGATGCGCGTGTAGTCCGGCCGCCCATCGCCGTTGCGATCGCCGGCGGACGTGCGCGCACCTTCCCAGATCGATTCCCTCGTCACGCTGAACGCGACATCGCGCACGGTGTCCGAGCCGAACCGCCATTCGAGGCGGCCGTTCGTTCCGCTCATCGTCGCATTCGCGAAGTCCGCGGGACCGACGATCCGCACGAGGGTGTCACTCTGCCCCGCGAGCTGGAGCCGTGCGCGCACGCGCGGCGCGAGCACGGCCTCGGGGTTGAGGTGCCGCCCGGTCGCGCGCACGATCCACCCGGCCGGCGCATCGATCGCGAGATCGTAGCTGCCGAAGCCATGATGGAACTCGGAGGTGCCGAGGAAGGGATCCGGGTGCCAGCCGGTGATGTCGTCGTAGACCGTCATCTGCGGGTACCAGTAGGCGAGGAAGAGGAGATTGTCCTCGTCCCACCCCATGCGCCCCGACGCGCCGGCCTGCGGGATCGTGAAGCGCCACTCGATCGTGAGGCGCGCCGACGCGCCGGGTGCGACCGGGCGCTCGGGGACGACGATCAGGCGTGTGCCGATGACGGCGAAGCCAGGGCCCTGTGCGCCAGGGCCGAGCTCGCGCAGATCGCGACCAGCCGAGGCGACGCGCACGAGCTCCACGCCGCCGGTGACCTCCAGTGGCTCGTTCCGCATCGCGCCCGGGGCGTGCGCGTTCTGCACGAGATCGAGATGCAGCGCGTCGAGCGCGTCGGGCGACCGATTGTGGTAGACGATGTCGGCCGATCCCTCGAGCCGCTTCTCGTCCGGCAGGATGCGAGCGCGCAGCGTGTAGTCCGTCCACTGCTCCCAGTAGCGAGGTCCCGGCTCGCCCGTGCTGGTGCGCGTTCCATTGTCGACCGCGTCGAGCCAGGCGACCGGGTATGGAACGGGGTTGGGAAGGGGCCGCTGACCCGCGCGGATCGGCGGAGCACCCGGCTGCGCCGCGGGCACAGGTTCGCTGGGTGACGCGCTCGTGGCGCAGGACGCCACGATGCCGATCAGCGTGAGCGCCGCCAGACTCCTCGATGTCGACATGGTGACTCTCATCGTCCCCCGCCGCGCAGGCGCCGGTACCACTCCACCATCTCCGCGATCCGCGGCCGCGTGCCAGTGTCGGGCTCCCGCATCAGCGCCTCGATCTCCTCGATCTCCCTCGGCGCGCGCGAGATCCATTCCACACCCTGTTCGGTGACGATGTAATCGTCCTCGATGCGGACCCCGATGTTCACGTGACGCTGGACGGTCGGCCGCAACCTCGTCGCGAGCGCGCGATTGCGCGGCGTCTCGGGCAGCAGGTCGAGCACGTTCGCGCGGACGTAGAGGCCGGGTTCGATCGTGAAGGCGCTGCCGCGCTGAATGGGCGAGCCGCCGAGCATCGCCTGCTCGGGATCGTGGACGTCGAGACCGATCCCGTGTCCGAGGCCATGGAAGTAGAAGAGGCCGAGCTGCGCGCACTGCCGGCTCGCCTCGGCATCGCAGTCGTACGTCGCGTCGGGCGACTCGATCAGTCCGAGCCGCGCGAGCCCCGTGGCGAGCGTACGCGCGGCAGCCTGACTCACCGCCTGCCACGACGCCCCCACCTGCGCCTCGCGCTCCGCCGCCGCCTGGGCATCGCGCACGATCTGGTAGATCGCTCGCTGCTCCGGCGAGAACGTGCCGCTCACGGGTACGGTGCGCGTCACGTCCGCCGCATAGCCGCCGTAGGAGGCGCCGACATCCATCACCAGGACATCGCCCGCTTCCATGAAGCGATCATCCCGGTTGTAGTGGTGGATCGTCGCGTTCGGGCCCGAGCCGACGATCGAAGCGAACGCCGGCCGCTCGGCGCCATACCGGCGGAACGTGTACTCGATCAACGCCTGGATCTCGAACTCGTTCATC
>CAYLPM010000416.1:0-4550 GCA_964385525.1 uncultured Gemmatimonadaceae bacterium | reverse complement strand
GATGCCGTCACGCCACGCGCGGCCGTGATTTCGGTGGGCGCCGGCAACACGTACGGGCACCCGAGCCCGGAGGTGCTCCGCGCGCTGGCCGACCGCGAGGCCGACGTGCTGCGGACGGATCTGATGGGGACGATCGTGTTCCGCACCGATGGTACGACGGTCCGCGTGCAACTGGATGATGCAACGTGGGTGCTTGCCGATCCCTCGTGAGGACGACGGGAGGGCAGGGCGAGCATTCGCGGCCGATGGCGTCCGACACCACGAGCAACAATGTCGCGGCGCGCAACGTCCTGCCGAAACCGTCGGCTACCCCTGGGTGAAGTCTCCCATGCGCCCGCTCCGGTTCCTCGTGACGCTGCTGGCCGGCCGGCCCGCGAGCCTGCCGCCCGAGCTCCTCGCACGCTTTCCCGAACTGCGGGCCGCGCGCTACAGGCGTGGCGGGCTGCCGCCGCGCGTCGGCGGGTGGGCCCTCGGCCTGCGGACCGTCGCGGGCATCACGCTCTGGCGCACGGTGTTCCTGGCGCCCGACGCGCCGATGGCCGCGGAACTCCTCTTGCACGAGCTCCGACACGTCCAGCAATTTGGAGCCAGCCGCACCTTCCCGTTCCGGTACCTCTGGGAGAGCGCGCGTCGCGGGTACTCCCGCAATCGATTCGAGCTGGATGCGCGGGCCTGGGCCGCCGCGCGTCTCGGCGCGGCCAGCAGCTCCTCACCCTCACAGGATCCCTGACCGTGGTTCGACACACCGCCACTTCCGTCGTCACGATCGACCGCTTCATCATCGAGCAGGAGCGCCAGCACCCCGAAGCGACGGGTGAGCTGTCGGGCATCCTCTACGACATCGCGCTGGCCGCCAAGCTCATCTCGCAGAAGGTGCGGCGGGCGGGGCTCGTGGACATCCTCGGCTCGACGGAGCTGCAGAACGTCCAGGGCGAGATCCAGCAGAAGCTGGATGTCTTCGCCAACGAGACGATCATCAAGGCGATGGACCACGGTGGCCGCCTGTGCGGCATGTCCTCGGAGGAGGAGCCCGGGATCATCCAGATCCCCGAGGGCTTCAAGTGCGGGAAGTACTGTCTGCTCTTCGATCCACTCGATGGCTCGTCGAACATCGACGTCAACGTGCCCGTCGGGACGATCTTCTCGGTCGTGCGCAAGATCACGCGCGGGTCGCACGCAGAGATGGAGGACTTCCTCCAGCCGGGACGACGGCAGGTGGCGGCCGGCTACGTCATCTACGGCTCGAGCACGATGCTGGTGTACACGACGGGGCAGGGGACGCACGGCTTCACGCTCGATCCGTCCATCGGCGAGTTCCTGCTCACGCGTCCGAACATCCGGATCCCCGACGAGGGACGCTACCTCTCGGTGAACGACTCCTACGAGGCGATCTGGGATGACGGCACGCGGAGCCTGATGCGCCGCTACCGCGGACTCGAGGGCGACCGCAAGCCGCTCAACGTCCGCTACGTCGGCTCGCTCGTCGCGGACTTCCACCGCAATCTGCTCGGCGGCGGGATCTTCGCCTATCCCGCGAACCGGAAGTCGCCGCACGGCAAGCTGCGACTGCTCTACGAGGCGAATCCGCTCGCCTTCATCGTCGAGCAGGCGGGCGGGGCGGCGAGCAACGGATCGACGCGGATCGCGGACATCACGCCCAGCGAGCTGCACCAGCGCACGCCCCTCTACATCGGCAGCAAGGGCGAGGTGGAGCTGGCGCACGAGGTGCTGGCGGGAGTGCCGAGCGGAGTCGGCGCGTAGACGAGCTCCGGGGCTGCCGGGCTGCCTGCTCTCGAGCGAACACCGCAGGGTTCGACGTCGAGAGCAGCCTGGCCACCGCATCGCATGCTGCTCGCGACGCCACGCCGTGCGCGGTCCGTGAGTAGTTTTTCTCCAATGCCCGATCATCTCTCGCCTTCCGGACTTCCGATCGCTCCGGTGTACCGGCCGGACGATGTCGCCGCCGACTACGATCGCGACCTCGGCGATCCGGGGTCCTTTCCGTACACGCGCGGTGTTCAGCCGACGATGTATCGCGGGCGGCTGTGGACGATGCGGCAGTACGCGGGATTCGGGACGGCCGCCGAGACCAACGCGCGGTTCCGGCACCTGCTCGACGCCGGCCAGACGGGCCTGTCCGTCGCCTTCGATCTGCCGACGCAGATGGGTATCGACAGCGATGCGCCGCGCGCGCTGGGCGAGGTAGGGCGTGTCGGCGTCGCCATCGACACCGTCGACGACATGCACACGCTGCTGGCCGACCTCCCGCTCGGGGACGTGTCGGCGTCGATGACGATCAACGCGACCGCGTCGACGCTCCTCGCGATGTACATCGTCGTCGCCGAGGAGCGCGGCATCGACCGGGCGGCGATCAGCGGCACGATCCAGAACGACATCCTCAAGGAGTACATCGCGCGTGGGACCTACATCTATCCATCCGCGCCGAGCCTGGCGCTGGTGGCCGAGGTGTTCCGCTTCTGCGCCGACGAAGTGCCGCGGTGGAATCCGATCTCGATCTCCGGCTACCACATTCGGGAGGCCGGGGCCACGGCGGTCCAGGAGCTGGCGTTCACGTTCGCCAACACGATCGAATACGTCGAGCGCGCACTGGAGGCCGGACTGCCGATCGATGGCTTCGCGCCCCGGCTGTCCTTCTTCTTTGCCGCGCACAGCGATCTGTTCGAGGAGGTGGCGAAGTTCCGGGCGGCGCGGCGGATGTACGCCCGACTGATGCGCGAGCGCTTCGGCGCGTCGGATGCTAGCGCGCGCCTGCGGTTCCACACGCAGACCGGCGGGGTCACCCTGACCGCGCAGCAGCCGCTCAACAACGTCGTGCGCGTGGCCATCCAGGCACTGTCCGCGGTGCTCGGCGGTACGCAGTCCCTTCACACCAACGGCTACGACGAAGCCCTGGCGCTGCCGACGTCGGAAGCCGCGACCCTCGCGCTGCGCACGCAGCAGGTGATCGCACACGAGTCGGGAGCGGCGAGTACGGCCGATCCCCTCGCCGGGAGCTACTACGTCGAGTCGCTGACCGGTGTTCTGGAGGGCCGCGCGCTCGCGCTGATGGAGCGGGTCGATGCGCTGGGCGGCGCGGCCGCGGCGATCGATGCCGGATTCTTCCAGGAGGAGATCGCGCGCAGCGCGTACGAGCACCAGCTCCGCGTCGAGCGCGGCGAGGCGACTGTGGTCGGCGTCAACCAGTTCGTCGATCCGGGTGAGCCGCCCATCATCCCGCTCCCGGACTATTCGCAGCTCGAACGCGAGCAGGTCGCGCGGCTCCGGGCCGTGCGCGAGCGGCGTGCCGATGGCGTGGTGAGGCGTGCGCTCGCGGCCGTGTCGGCGGCGGCGGCGCCGTACGGCGATCCGGATTCGAGTCCGCGGGCTCGCCCGCCCCTGATGCCGCTCATCATTGATGCGGTGCGCGCGCGGGCGAGCGTTGGCGAGATCTCCGACGCGCTGGAGCGGCAGTGGGGGAGGTACGGGGATCGGAGTTGACCCGAAAATCGAACTCTGACGCGGATGGAGTGGGCCGGAGCAGCCCCAGTGCCTTGAACCAGCCTCCCGCAACCGCTAGCTTTCACCGCTCCGCTGCGCCATTCTAAGTTCCCACCGGATGCCCACTTACGAGTTCCGCTGCCCCGCCGGGCACGACTTCGAGAAATTCTTCAGAACGATCAGCCAGGGCATGGCCGAGCTGCCATGTCCGGAATGCGGCGCGGTCGCGCAGCGTCGCGTGTCCGCCGGCGCGGGTCTGCTCTTCAAGGGCTCGGGCTTCTACATCACCGACTACGGCAAGGACGGCAAGGGCGCGAGAAAGTCGCCGGAGGCCGCCGGTGAGGGGAAGAGCAGTAGCGAGTCTTCGGGCGCCAGCGACGCCGGGAGCGGTGACAGGAAGACCGAATCCGGATCGAGCTCGGCGCCAGCTGCCGACGCCAAAGGTGCGAAGAGCAGCAGCTCCGCCGGGGGGAGCGAGTCCTCGGCGAGCGGATCCTCGTCCTCGGGCTCAGGGAACTCCGGCGGGCCCAGCTCGTCCGGAGGTTCGAGCGGCACGCGCGGATCATCGAGTTCCGGCGGCAGTTCGGGAGGCGGGAGCTCCGGCGGCAGTTCAGGAGGCGGGAGATCAGGCGGCAGTTCAGGAGGCGGGAGCTCTGGCGGCAGCAGCTCCGGGAGCAGAGGGGGCGGCAGTACCTCCGGGGGCGGCAGCTCCGGAGGCGGCGGCGCGCGTGGTGACGGCGGCAGCGGCTCAGGTGGCAGAGGGTCGGGCAGCCGGGGCACCGGCGGTAGCGGCGCCGGCGGCAGCGGCGCCTGATGTCCGTCACCGATGCGATCCGCGCCGCGTTGATTGACGCCGCGCGCCAGCTTGGGGCGCCCGACCCGATCGATCCCGTTCTCGAGCGGCCGCGCGATCCCGCGCACGGCGAATGGGCGACGAGCCTCGCGTTGACGCTGGCGCGTCCGCTTCGCCGGAAGCCGCGCGAGATCGCCGAGGCGCTGGTCGCCGGCGATCGCCTGCGCGTTGCGGGTGTCTCGAGCACCGACATCGCCGG
>CAYLPM010000415.1:0-10127 GCA_964385525.1 uncultured Gemmatimonadaceae bacterium | reverse complement strand
GCATCTTCATGCAGATCGCGGGCGCGGTCGTCCCGCAGATCGAGAAGATGAACAAGGACGAGGAAGGGCGGAAAACGGTGACGCAGTGGACGCGCTACCTGACCGTCGGCCTCGCGATGGTGCAGGCGTACGGCTTCGCGGCGTTCACGGCCGGCATGGAAGGCGCGGTCGCGAACCCCGGCGTCGGGTTCATCTCGACGATGGTGCTCGTGCTCACGGTCGGCGCGCTGTTCGTGATGTGGCTCGGCGAGCAGATCACGGAGCGCGGACTGGGGAACGGCGCGAGCCTGCTGATCACGTTCTCGATCCTCCAGGGCTTCTGGCCGGCGATCACGCAGACGTTCGGCTTCGTGTCGACGGGCGCGATCGGCGCCTTCAGCCTGGTCGTGCTGGGTCTCGTCCTCGTCGGCGTGGTCGCGGCGACGGTAACGGTCACCATGGCGTCGAGGCGGATCCTGATCCAGATCCCTCAGCGCACGATGGCGCGCGGGCGCATGCGCGAGGCCGCGCGAAACTTCATTCCGCTCCGCCTGATCGCGGCCGGCGTGATGCCGATCATCTTCGCGCAGTCGGTGATCGTCGTGCCGGGCGCGATCGCCCAGTTCAGCAACAGCGAGCGGCTACGCACCGTCGCCGACATGTTCCAGCCGGGCACGTGGCTCTACTTCGCCGTCTCGGCGGTGCTGATCCTGTTCTTCACCTACTTCTACACGGCGATCATCTTCAACCCGGTCGACCTGTCGGAGAATCTCAAGAAGCAGGGCGGGTTCATTCCCGGTGTGAAGCCGGGAGCCAAGACGGCCGAGTACATCGACCACGTGATGACGCGCATCACGCTGCCTGGCGCGATCTTCCTCACGGCGATCGCGCTGTTCCCGGTGTGGCTCGCCAACGTGGTGAACGTTCCCTTCCAGTTCGGTGGGACGTCGCTGCTGATCGTGGTCGGCGTGGCGCTCGACACGATCGCGCAGATGCAGCAGCATCTGCTGCTCCGGAAGTACGACGGCTTCATGAAGACGGGCCGCGTCCGGTTCCGCGGACGGCAAACGACCGGATTCTGAGCGCGGGCGCGCCGGTTCGCTCGCGGACCGGCGCGGCTCTCATTCCAGCACGCCAGCGACATGGACATCGTACTGCTCGGGCCACCGGGGGTCGGGAAGGGCACGCAGGGAGACCTGCTGGCCCGGCGACTGGGAATTCCGAAGGTCGCGACCGGCGATGTTCTCCGCGCCGCGCGGCGGGAGGGCACGCCGCAGGGCCGCAAAGCGCAGGCGGCGATGGACCGCGGCGATCTCGTGCCCGACTCGGTGATCCTCGGGATCCTCAAGGAGGCGCTGGCCGCCCCCGGGGCTCGCGAGGGCGCGATCCTCGACGGCGCCGTGCGCACCATTCCACAGGCGGAAGGCGTACAGAGCGTCCTGCGGGAGCTCGGCCGGCAGGTGGATGTCGTGCTGTTGCTGGAGGCCGACGAGGAGGAGCTGGTACTGCGCCTCAGCGGCCGCACGACCTGCGAGCGCTGTCAGACGCCGCAGTTCGGACGGGAGCCGGGCACGCCGTGCCCCAGGTGTGGCGGCGCGCTCGTAAGGCGCGCGGATGACGAGCCCGAGGCGGTGCGCAATCGCCTGCGTGTGTATCGGGAGCAGACCGCGCCCGTGATCGACTGGTACGGGTCCAACGGCGGACGGGTCGTTCCAGTGAATGCCGCCGGGACCGTGGACGAGGTCACCGCGCGCATCGTGCGCGCGCTCGGCGGCGCGTGATCCAGCTCAAGTCCGCGCGCGAGATCGAGCTGATGGCGCAGGGCGGCCGCATCCTGGCCGGGACGCACGAAATCCTGCGTCGCGCCGTGCGCCCCGGGCTGTCGACGTTCGATCTCGACGCGCTCGCCGAGGAATTCATTCGCAGCCACGAGGGCGCGACGCCGGCCTTCAAGGGGCTGTATGGCTTCCCGGGGAGCATCTGCGCATCGATCAACGACGAGGTCGTGCACGGCATTCCGTCGAGGAAGCGGGTGCTGCGCGAAGGCGACATCATCGCGCTCGACATCGGGGTCGGGTATCGCGGCTTCTACACCGACGCGGCGCGCACCGTCCCCGTCGGCGAGATCCCGGCCGAATCGGAACGTCTGCTGGACGTGACCCAGCGCGCGCTCGATGCCGGCATCGCGCAGGCACTCCCCGGCCATCATCTCGGTGACATCGGATCGGCGATTCAGCGAATCGTCGAGGGCGCCGGATTCAGCGTCGTGCGCGACCTCGTGGGTCACGGGATCGGCGTGGAGTTTCATGAGGAGCCGCAGGTCCCCAACTTCGGCAAGCCGCGCCGCGGAACCAAGCTGGTCCCCGGCCTGACGATCGCGATCGAGCCCATGGTGAACATCGGGAGCGCCGGCACGCGCACGCTTCCCGACCGCTGGACCGTCGTCACCGCGGATGGCAAGCGCTCGGCGCACTTCGAGCACACGGTCGCGATCGTGCCGGGCGGCCAGAGAATCCTGACGAGCGCCGAGGTGCACCAAGGCAGCTGAGTCCGGGGGCCGTGCCCCGGGATTCCGCCACGAGCGACTCCCGGTCCTGCCGCCGGAAGTCGCCGGCGGGATCACGAGCTGCCGCCGTTCGCCCACGTCCTAAGGCTCGGCCGCGCGCAACGCCCGCTCACGCGCCGCGGCCGCCCGCTCGATCAGCTGCGCGGCCTCGGCTACGAGCGCCTGATGTGCGTCGGGTCTGCTCGTCCCGTGGATGTTGACGCGCACGTCGAGCGCCGCGCCACGGCAGGCGGCTTCGGCGAGCAGCGCGGCCACGGCCGCATCGGCGGCGGCGGCCGGGATGCCATGCTCGGCGAGCTCCGCAGCCAACTCCGCGGCGTCGGCACAGGCACGCGCGGTCTCGAGCGGGATCTCGGAGGCATGGAGCAGGGCGGCGTCGATGGCGCGCCGGCGCTGGGCGGCGTCGGAGTCGGGCGTGCGGGGGCGCTGAAAGGCGGCGCTCACGGCGCCATACGCGGCGGCGTCGCGCACGGCGAGCTGCGACAGGAGTGCGGTCAGCGCGCCGGCGCGCGCCACGACCTCGCGCATTCTCGGCGCGCGCGCCTCGTGTCCTGGCCTCGTGGCGGTGAGGCCGGCGACCATGCGCGCGAGGGCGGCCGCGACGGCCCCGACGTGCGCCGCGGCGCTGCCGCCACCCGGCGCCGGCGTAGCGGACGACAGTGCGGCCAGATAGCCGGCGAGGGTCGTTTCGGACTCGCGCATCATCGGGAATGCGGCCGCGCGTTGGTCGTGGCATCGAGCGGCTCACCGATGCCTGCCTCGCGCAGCCGGTGCTCGAGCACCTGCGCCGGCGAAAAGTCCCGCAGGCGCAGGCGCTCGGACGCATGCTCCGGCAGCGCGTGCTCGGGGACGAGACCGACGATCTGGCTCCACGTGGGCTCCACGCCGTACCTCGCGGCGGCGTCGCGGACGGCGGTCCACGCATCGAGCAGCGACGTGCGCTCGAGGTCGACGAGATTCATGGAGAGCTGCGCCTGTCCATCGACAGGGAGCGCGAGCGCCTTGACGCCCGGCAGTCCGCCCGAGGATTCCCGAACGTCGCGCGCGACGCGTTTCGCGACATCGAGGCTGTGCACGGGGCCGAGGTGAACGTTGAACGCCACGAGGATCGGGCGGGCGCCGATCGCGACGGCGCCGAACGTCGGGTGCACGCGCGTCGGTCCGAAGTCCGGTCGGCGGGCGGGATCGCCGGCGATCACCTCCGGCAACTTCTCGAATCCGCCGCGACGGACATCGGCAAGGTTGCGATGTTCCGGGCGGGTCGCAGCGCGCTCGTAGAGAAAGACGGGGATCTCCAGCTCACGCCCGACGCGCTCGCCCAGCCGGAACGCGAGAGAGACGCAGTCCTGCATCGTGGCGTCCCGGAGCGGGATGAACGGAACGACGTCGGCGGCACCGATGCGGGGGTGGACGCCGCTGTGCTCGCGCAGGTCGATCAGGTCGCACGCCGCCCGTATGCACGCGAAGGCGCCGTTCAGGATCGCCTCGGGCGGCGCGACGAAGGTGATGACCGCGCGGTTGTGCCACCGGTCCGCCGAATGATCGAGCACGGCCACGCCTGGGACGCCGGCGATGGCATCGCGGATGCGCGCGATGACGTCGGGACGCCGGCCCTCGGAGACGTTGGAGACGCACTCGATCAGCGCCATGAGCCGGCCGCGCTACGATGCCGAACGAAGCGTCTGCAACAACCACGCATGCATCGCGGCGCTGCCGGCGATGATCCCGCCATGGGCGACGGCCGCGTCGCGTCCCTCGAGGTCGGTCACGATGCCACCGGCTTCCCGGATGAGCAGGATGCCGGCGGCGACGTCCCACGGCGCGAGGCTGAGCTCCCAGAACCCCTCGAAGCGTCCGCAGGCGACGTCGGCGAGATCGAGCGCAGCGGCGCCCGCCCGGCGCATGCCAGCCGTCGTGCGTGCGATCGCGGCGAACTGCCGCTGATAGACGTCCAGCATGGTGAGGTGCTTGAACGGAAAGCCGGTGCCGATGAGCGCTCGCTTCGGATCCGTGATGCGGGAGACGGAGATGGGCTCGCCGTTACGGCGCGCCCCTCCACCCGCGGTGGCGGTGAAGAGCTCCCCAGAGGCGACGTTCAGCACGACGGCAGCCGCGAGTGCGCCGTCGACCAGCGCGGCGATCGATACCGCGTACCACGGATAGCCGTGCAGAAAGTTCGTGGTGCCATCGAGTGGATCGGCGATGAAGGCGAGGCCGCCGCTCGAGGCACTCGCGGGCGTGAGCTCCTCCCCGACGAACGCGGCATCCGGATGGCGGGAATGCACGACGTCGCGGATCGCTTCCTCCGCGGCGACGTCGACGGCGCTCACGAAATCCGTGGGCGACTTCTCCCGCCAGGTGAGATCGTCCAGGTTCGCGGCGCGACTCCGGATGACATCCGTCGCGCGCACGGCGGCGGCGACGGCGGTGGCGAGCAGCTCGCGTCGATCGCGCTGGTCGTTCGCTTGCCCCGCGTCCGGGGCGCCGGTAAGATTGCGAGATGTCACGGATCTTCAGTGGAATTCAGCCGTCCGGGGAGCTGCACATCGGCAACTACCTCGGCGCGGTGAAGAACTGGGTGCAGTTGCAGCACTCGCACGAATCGTTCTTCTGCATCGTGGACTATCACGCGATCACCGTCGCGTACGAGCCGGAGGCGCTGCGCGCGCGCCGGCGCGACATGGCGGTCTCGCTGCTCGCTGCCGGGATCGACCCCGCGCGCGCGACGCTCTTCGTGCAGTCCTCCGTGCCGGAACATACCGAGCTGGCCTGGATCTTCAACACGGTCACGCCGCTCGGGGAGCTGGAGCGGCAGACGCAGTTCAAGGAGAAGGCACAGCGCCAGGAGAGCGTGAACGCAGGCTTGCTGAACTATCCAGTGCTCCAGGCGGCCGACATCCTGCTCTATCGCGCGGACATGGTGCCGGTGGGGGAAGACCAGGTGCAGCACCTCGAGCTCTCGCGCGTGATCGCGCGGCGCTGGAACTCGCAGTTCTGTCCGGCGGAGGCACCGTACTTCCCCGAACCGCAGCCGCTGCTCACGCCCACGCGCCGCATCATGGGACTCGACGGGCAGGCGAAGATGTCGAAGTCGCTCGGCAACACGATCGGGCTGCTCGAGGAGCCGGACCAGATCTGGGCCAAGCTGCGACCGGCGGTGACGGATCCCAAGCGCGTCAAGCGCTCGGACCCGGGGACCCCCGAGGTGTGCAACATCTACAATCTGCATCGGGCCTTCAGTCCGCCGGCGACGGTGGAGCACGTCGCCGTGCAGTGCAGCACGGCGGGATGGGGGTGCCTCGACTGCAAGAAGGTGCTGCTCGACTCGATGGATGCCGAGCTCACGCCGATCCGCGGCCGCGCCGCGGCGCTGCGCGACACGCCGGCGGCCGTCGCCGAGGCTCTCGCCAAGGGCACGCATCGCGCGCGGTCCGTCGCGGAGCAGACCATGGGCGAAGTGCGGGAGTGCATGGGACTTGCATGATCGCAACCCCACTTCAGCGAGGGGTTCGCATGAGTCCGGACCAGGGACCGCGGGGCATCGTCACGCTGGTGTGCCTGACGTGCGGCAACGAACGGCATTTCGATGACGCGGTTCCGTCGTCCTTGAAGTGCGAGAAGTGCGGAGGAACGGTCTTCCGCACCTTCGCCACCCCTACCGAGCCCGACGAGGCCTCACTCTCACAGCTCGAGGCGCAGAGCCGCAGCATGTCGTACGGCGACCCCTCGCCGGACACGTCGGCCGGCGACCTGCTCGACCTCGACCACCCGTGAGCCTCGCGGGCGGGAGCCCGCCATTCATTTCTTCGCCGTCGTCGCGCAGCAGACGACCTTCGCCGGTACCCTCGCAGCGGAGCTGCGACTCGATCTCGCGCTGAAGCTGTTCGTCGCCGTGATCCTTGGCGGCGCCATCGGGCTGGAGCGCGAGATGTCGGGCAAGCCCGCCGGACTGCGCACCAACATCCTCATCTGCCTCGGCTCGGCGATCCTGATGGACCTGTCGATGCACGTGGGACTGCTCGGCATCGCGGCCTCGGAGGGGCGCGTCGGCGATCCGGGGCGCATCGCCGCACAGGTCGTCTCGGGGATCGGATTTCTCGGAGCGGGAACGATCATGCAGGCGCGCGGTGCCGTCATCGGGCTGACGACCGCCGCGACGATCTGGGTGGTCGCCGCGATCGGGATGGTGGTCGGCGCCGGCCTCTACGTGGAGGCCGTCGGCTCGGCGGCACTGGTCACCATCGTGCTGACCGGTCTGGGCCGGGTCGAACTGAAGCTCCTCAACCGGCGCCGCAGCGTGAGCGCGACGATCCGCGTGATCCCCGGCACATCGTTCGACGAGGTCGCGCAGCTTCTCGCGACGCACGACATCCAGATCCAGTCGAAGAAGATCTTCGACCACGCGGACGACCGGACCTACGAGCTCCTGCTCAACGGACCGGCGAAGCAGTTCGATGTGGCGATCGGCGCGTTGATGAGACGCGAGGACATTCTCAGCGTACAGTTCGACTGAGGTGGACGTCGCCGGTCCAGCCGGGCGTCCGGCCGCCGGTGCGTGTGCGCCGCCGGGGACAGCCCGACCGCCTGATCGCATTCCCCCGTCCCGCGCAATTTCGGCGACGTGTCGCCCTTGCCCGCCGGTCCCATGACTTCTCGAGTCCTCGTCGTCGATCTCGCCTCCTCCTCCCGCACCTGGTCGCTGCCGCCCGACGGCGAGGCGCGCATTCGCGAGAGCGCGCCCGAGGGGTGGGAGGTGCGGGTCGTGAAGGCGCCGACCGTCTCCGACGGAGATGGCAACGCGCGGCCGAGCGCCGAGTCCCTGGACGCGGCGCGCGACGCGGAGGTCTATCTGGGGTTCGGCATCTCGCGCCCGCTCTTTCTCGAGGCGCCATCGCTGCGCTGGGTGCACTCCGCGGCGGCCGGTGTGGGGAGCGCGCTGTTCCCGGAGATGGTCGAGCGGGAGGTGCGATTCACGAACTCGGCGGGCGTCCATGCGATTCCGATCGCCGAGCACGTGATCGGAGGTGTGCTGCACCTCCTCCGAGGGTTCGATGTCGCGGTGGATCTGCAGCGGGCGTCGCGATGGGACCGGGCTCCGTTCGTCGGCGGGGAAGTGTCGATGCGCGAGCTGGGCGAATGCCGGGTGCTGGTGGTGGGTGCGGGTGGGCTGGGCAGCGCGATCGCCGAACGAATGTCGTGTTTCGGGGCGCGCGTGACGGGCGTGCGGCGACGGCCGGAGCTGGGCGTGCCGTCGGGCTTCGACCGTGTCATCGGGCCGGACCCGGAGGCGCTCGACGGCTCGCTGCCCGAGGCGGACATCCTCGTGCTGTCCGCGCCGCAGACCCCCGCCACACAGGGGCTGATCGGACGCGAGCGACTGGCGAGACTTCCGGGCGGCGCGATCGTCGTCAACGTGGCGAGAGGTGCGCTGCTCGACGAGGCGGCGCTGGCGGACGCGATCGAGCGGGGCGGGCTGCGGGGCGCGGTGATGGATGTCTTCGAGCGCGAGCCTCTGCCCGTGACCAGCCCGCTCTGGGGCCTCCGGTCGGTGCTGCTCACGCCGCACGTTTCGGCGGTCTCGCCGAACGGCTACTGGCGGAGGGAGCTGGACCTGTTCATCGAGAACTGGCGGCGCTACGTGCGCGGCGGTCCGCTGCGGAATCTGGTGGACAAGCACGCCGGCTACTGACAGCGGGAGGACTCCCACACGTGGCGATGGAGAAGATCATCAGGGCCGCCGTCGAGCGAGGCGCGTCGGACCTGCACATCAAGGCGGGCGACGTGTTCCGAGCGCGGATCGACGGCCGGCTCGTGCCGCTGACCAAGCAGGCGCTCACGCCGGACCAGACCAAGTCCATCGCGCTGCGGCTCATCCCCAACGAGGCGGATCGCGCGCGGGTTGACCAGCTGCGCGACTACGACTGCTCGTGGGGCGCTCCCGGGATCGGCCGATTCCGCGTCAACATCCTGCGACAGCGATCGAGCTTCATGATCGTGATGCGGCTGATTCCGTTCGAGGTGCCGACCATCGAGCAGCTCTCGCTCCCGCCCGTGCTGGCGCAGATCGCGAAGGCCGAGCGTGGCGTGGTGCTGGTGACCGGCGTGACGGGGTCCGGGAAGACGAGCACGATGGCCGCGCTCGTGAACCAGATCAACGCGACGATGAACAAGCACATCGTCACGCTCGAGAACCCGATCGAGTTCCTGCACCGCGACCTCAAGTCCTCCGTCACACAGCGCGAGATCGGCGTCGACACCGAGGACTTCAAGATGGGCTTGCGGGCGGCGCTGCGGCAGGATCCGGACGTGATCATGATCGGCGAGATGCGCGATGCCGAAACGATCGACACGGCCATGAAGGCGGCCGAGACGGGGCATCTGCTCGTGTCGACGCTGCACACGCCGGATGCGCTCACGACCGTGGTGCGGGTCATGGCGATGTTCCCGCCGGAGGAGCAGGGGATCGTGCGGACGCGGCTCGCCGAAGCGCTGCACGCCGTGGTGTCGCAGCGGCTGCTTCCCAGGAAGGATGGCCGGGGACGCATCGTGGCGGCGGAGGTGCTTGTCGTGACCCCGACGATCCGGGAGCTCATCCTGGAGGGGGAGCGCGTCGCCGAGATCCGCGACTACATGGCCGATGGCCGCGAGCAGTATGGCTCGCAGACTTTGGACCAGCATCTGGCGGACCTGGTCAACTCGGACGAAATTTCGTTCGAGGTGGCGATGGCGAATGCGTCGCGCCCGTCGGACTTCGCGTTGCAGATGCGGACCTTCGGGAGCGCTCCAACCAGCGGATCGGAACCGTCGGGCGCAGGCGGGCCGTCGTCCACCACTCCTTCCGGCGATGGAGACTCGCCGGGCGCGCTCGAGGGCGCGTCGACCAACGACTTCGATTTTCCGGGGACGTGATGCGAGAGCTGCGCGGAGTGCTCGGGCCGCTGACGACGCCGTTCGACGACCGGGGCGAGCTGGCCGAAACCGCGTTCGTCGACAACGTGCGAGCGCACCTAGCGGAGGGACTGCACGGCGTAGTGCTGGCCGGTTCCACGGGTGAGGCCGCGCTGCTGGACGACGAGGAGCGGTCGGCGCTCGTCGAATGGGCGCGCCCCGTGGTGCCGGCCGAGCGCTGGTTGATCGCCGGCACGGGCGCCGAATCCACTCGCGCGTGCGTGCGACGGTGTCTGGCGGCGCACGAGCGGGGCGCGGACGCGGTGCTCGTCGTGGCGCCGCACTACTACACCGGTGCGATGACGCCCGACGCCCTCCGGTCGCATTACACTCGGATCGCGGACGCGAGCCCGAGCCCCGTGATCCTGTACAACATCCCGAAGTACGCGCATTTCGCGCTGGCCCCGGAGCTGGTGAGAGACCTCGCGCAGCACGAGAACGTGATCGGCATCAAGGACAGCTCCGGCGACCTGGCGATGCTCGAGCGGTACCTCGAGGTGGCCAGCCCGACGTTCAGCGTGCTGACCGGGAACGGCCCCACCTTCGCGCCCGCGCTCGAGCGCGGAGCGCGCGGCGGGATCCTCGCCGTGGCGCTGTTCGCGGGGCCGCTCACGCTCTCGATCCTGGAGCGACA
>CAYLPM010000414.1:0-2318 GCA_964385525.1 uncultured Gemmatimonadaceae bacterium | reverse complement strand
CGGTCCGTACCGTAGCGAACCAGACGACGATCGGAACCGAGGTCCGCCCCCGATCCCCGGCCCGCGAACCCCGATTCCAGCCCCGCACCCCCGGCCCCCGACCCGCCGAGCCTTGGGGAGTGCGCGTGCCCGCTCATCCCTGCCTGGAGATCGCCCCCATGGATGACATCAGCCGAGATCTCCGTTTCGCGTTTCGCACCCTCCTGCGCTAGCCCGGCTGGAACGCGGCGTCTTTTCTAACTCTGGCGCTCGGGATCGGGGCCACGACGGCGATCTTCAGTGTGGTGCACGGCGTGCTCCTTCGGCCGCTCCCGTACGCGGAGCCGGAGCGCATCGTGCAGCTCTGGGAGCTCAACGACAACGGCGGATGGATGAGCGTCGCCGACCCGAACTTCGAGGATCTCCGAACGCAGAGCCGCAGCTTCGCGGGCCTCGCACAGGTCGGGGGCGGCGGGACCGTGTCGGTATCTGGCGATGTCGAGCCGATCCGCGTCGGCGCCGCGATGGTCTCGCGCGACTTCGCGACCGCGCTCGGGATGCAGCCGGTCGTCGGCCGCTGGTTCCTCCCCGAAGAGCAGCACGAGGGTGCTGCACCGGCGGTGATCGTGAGCCACCGCTTCTGGCGCGACCATCTCGATGCCGCCGGGGATCTCTCGTCGAAGACGCTCAGCTTCGGAAGCCGCGCGCACCGTGTGGTGGGCGTGCTGCCACCGTCCTTCGACTTCCCGGCCGGTGTCGACCTGTTGACGCCGCGCGAGCTCGAGCGCGTGCTCCCGTCGCGCACAGCGCACAACTGGCGCGTGATCGGGCGCCTCGGCGACGGCGTGACGCTCACGCAGGCGCGAGCGGAAGTGACGACGATCGCCCGCCGGCTGAAGCAGGAGCACGGTGACGACATCGACATGGTCGACGCGTCGCTCACGCCGCTGCGCGAGCAGATGGTGGGCGATGTGCGCCCGGCCCTGCTCGTGCTGCTTGGCGCCGCGGCGTTCCTGCTCCTGATCGCGTGCGCCAACGTGACGAACCTCCTGCTCGCGCGCGCGGCGTCGCGGCAGCGCGAGCTCGCTGTGCGCGCGGCGATGGGCGCGAGCCGGGGCCGGCTGATGCAGCAGTTCCTGTCCGAGTCGCTGGTGCTGGCCATCGTCGGCGGGGTTCTCGGCATCGCCATCGCCCTTGCCGGCGTCCGCGTGCTGCTCGCGCTGGAGCCCGGCAATCTTCCCCGCGTCGGGGAGATCGGCGTGAGCTGGGTCGTGCTGGCGTTCGCGTTCGGCGTCACGCTGCTCACCGCCGCGGTGCTCGGCCTGACGACCGCGATTCGCGGCACGGGCAGCGATGTGCGCGAGGCGCTCGCGCAGAGTCAGCGCACGATGACGGGCGCCGGAAGCCACCGCGTGCGGAGCGGGCTGGTCGTCGCGCAGGTCGCGGCGACGCTCGTGCTCCTCGTCGGGGCGGGCCTGCTCGGGCGCAGCTTCATCGGGCTGGTCACGATCGATCCCGGTTACCGGACCGAGGGCGCAGTGGTCCTCGACATCTCGACCCCGACCACGCGCACGCCGGAGGAAAACGCGCAGCGCGTGCGCCTCTACGACGACCTGATGGCGCGACTGGCGACCATCCCCGGCGTCGCGCACGTCGGCGGCGTGAGCGCGCTGCCCCTCCGCGGCGGTGCCGGGAGCGGCACGTTCCTGATCCTGGCCAACCCGAACGAACAGATCGACTTCTCGAACATGGGCGCGCTGATGCAGGACGACTCGCGCACCGGCTATGCGGACTTCCGCATCGCGAGCGCGGGCTACTTTCAGGCGATGGACATACCGCTCGTGCGCGGCCGCCTGTTCGATGAGCGCGACGCGCCCGATGCGCAGCACGTGGCGGTCGTCAGCGAGACACTCGCGGAGACGGAGTGGCCGAACGACGACGCGATCGGCAGGTACATCCAGTTCGGCAACATGGACGGCGACCTCAGGCCGTATCTCGTCATCGGCGTGGTCGGCGACATTCACGAGTCGCGGCTCGACGCCAGCCCACGGGGCGTCTTCTATGCGAGCCACCGCCAGCGGCCGCGCGCGGCGGGCAGGTTCAACATCGTACTGCATGGCTCGATCGAGCCCGGCGCCCTGATTCCCCCGGCACGGCAGATCGTGCGTGAGCTCGCCCCCGAGCTTCCCCCGCGCTTTGAGCGGATCGAGGAGGTGGTGGCCACGTCGGTCGCCGACCGGCGCTTCAGCCTCGTGCTGCTCGGCGTGTTTGCGATCTCGGCGCTGCTGCTGGCCATGCTCGGCGTCTACAGCGTGATCTCGGTGCTCGTCGCCCAGCGC
>CAYLPM010000413.1:0-4785 GCA_964385525.1 uncultured Gemmatimonadaceae bacterium | reverse complement strand
TCGCGATGGATGATCACCGAGAAGGCGTCCACCGCGTCGCTGTTGATCAGCATGTCGAGCTTCACCAGCTCGCTCGCACGATAGTCGAGCATCTCGTAGTCGAGGCTCGCGTACCCGCGACTGATCGTCTTCAGGCGGTCGTAGAAGTCGAGGATGATCTCGGCGAGCGGGAACTCCCAGTCGAACTCGACCCGCGAGGTGTCGATGTAGCTCATGTTGCGATACACGCCGCGCCGCTCGTTGCCCAGCGTCATCATCGGCCCGATGTACTCGGCGGGGGCGACGATGCGGGCGCGCACGTACGGCTCCTCGACGCGGTCGATCTTCGCCGCGGAGGGCATCTTCGATGGATTCTCCAGCACCAGCGTCGATTCGTCCGTCAGGTAGACGTGGTACTCCACGTTCGGGACGGTCGTGACGAGATCGAGGTCGAACTCCCGCTCCAGCCGCTCCTGCACGATCTCCATGTGCAGCAGCCCGAGGAAGCCGCACCGGAAGCCGAAGCCGAGCGCGGTCGAGGTCTCCGGCTCGAAGTGAAGCGAGGCGTCGTTGAGCTGTAGCCGCTCCAGGGCGTCGCGGAGATTCTCGTACGCGGCGGTGTCGGTCGGGTACAGCCCGGCAAACACCATCGAGTGCACGTCCTTGTAGCCGGGCAGCGGCTCCGCCGCGCGGTTCGCGGCGTCGAAGATCGTGTCGCCGACGCGCGTCTCCTTGACGTGCTTCACGCTCGCGACGACGTAGCCCACCTCGCCGGGCCGCAGCGCATCGGTCTTGACCTGCCGGAGCTGGTTGTACCCCACCTCGGCGACTTCGTAGTGCGACTCGCTCGCGCCGAAGGTGATCTCCATGCCCGGCCGGATCTCGCCGTCGACGACGCGGACCGAGGGCACGGCGCCGCGGTACCGGTCGTAGTAGGAGTCGAAGATCAGCGCGCGGAGTGGCGCGTCCGGGTCGCCCTCGGGCGCGGGCACGCGTGCCACGATGGCCTCGAGCAGCTCCGGCACACCGAGCCCCTCTTTCGCGCTCACGAGCAGGATCTCGTCGGGCTTGGCGCCGAGCAGCTCCTGAAGCTCGGCCTTGCGGCGCTCGGGCTCGGCGCCCGGCAGATCGATCTTGTTGAGGACCGGGAGGATCTCGAGCCCCGCGTCCATGGCGAGGAACAGGTTGGAGAGCGTCTGAGCCTGGATGCCCTGCGACGCATCCACGACGAGCACCGCCCCCTCGCAGGCGGCGAGCGAGCGCGAGACCTCGTAGGTGAAGTCCACGTGGCCGGGCGTGTCGATCAGGTTGAGCTCGTACGTGCGGCCGTTCCGGGCGACGTAACTCATCCGGACCGCGTTGAGCTTGATCGTGATGCCCCGCTCGCGCTCGAGGTCGAGCGTATCGAGGACCTGCTCCTTCATGTCGCGCTTCTCGATGGTGCCGGTCGTCTCGATGAGCCGATCGGCCAGGGTCGACTTGCCGTGGTCGATGTGCGCGACGATGCAGAAATTGCGTATATGGTCGAGCTTCAAGCGCGTCTCATGCAAAGTGAAGGGAACCCTCAAACTTAGCTTGATCCGTCGGGTTAGGGGCACGGCCGGCCGCTGGCGGCGGGCCCTCCACCCGAAGACGAGCCCGGAACTTCCCCCGCGCTCGGGCGGTATTACGCCTTGCGCTCGTGTGCCGTCCATGGTATGTGAGGAGCAAGCGATCACCAGCGGAATCGCGCGACCCGGCGCGGCCGCGTGGATCCGCGACGGAGGCCACCATGATCAAGTCGCTCGTAGCCGGAATCGGCGCTCTCTCGCTGGCCGCGTGCATGCACACGCCCGTGCCGATCGAGGATATGCCCGGCGGACCGATGAACGCCCCGCTCGATGCACGGGTCTGGGCCTCGTCGGCCGGCGACAACAACATCTCGATCCGGTTGAATCGCCCGGCGTACGTCGCCGTCTTCCAGATCATTCCAGGTTACGGCACCCAGCTCCTCTACCCGCGCGTCGGGCAGGCCGAGTATCTCTCGGCGGGAAGTCACGCCCCGCACGTGTTCGGTCGCGGCTCCGGCTCGTGGTTCCGCGCCTCCAGCATCACCTCCCGCTGGAGCACGGGATTCGGGTCGCGGACGCCGGCGGGAATGTGGACGCAGCCGCGCCACATCTACCTCGTCGCATCCGAGGCGCCCCTCGATCTCGGCCGCGTCCAGTCCTCGGCCGAGGGCGGATACGGCCTGCTCGCCAGCTTCCAGTTCTCGGCGTTCAGCGCGAACAACGTGATGAACAGCCTGCTGGACGTCGTGCTGCCGGCGTCGCCCGGCGGCGACTGGGTGACCGACGTCTATACGGTCTGGCCGGAGCCGCCGGTCACCGATTTCTACATGTCGCAGCCTCGGACGACTCGGGCGATCTGGGTGACCTGCGATGGTCAGGCGGTGCGCGTCCCCGCCGGTGTCCTCGTCTCATCGCTCGCCAACTATCTCGCCATGGGATGCTCGCTCTCGACGAACCAGCCGGGCGAGCCGGTCACGCCGGACAGCGCGGCCACTTCGGACACCACGGCCGTTCCGGACATGCGGCGGCCCGACACCGTGGGTCAGCCGGTCCGTCCGCCGATGGCGCGGCGCGCCGATCCCCCGCGCATCGCGGAAGGCGACGACGCCGGACGGAGTGATGCCTTCGAGCGGACGGAAGAGGCGCGAGCACGCGCCTCGGCTCGTGCGGGAGACCGGACGCGCCGCCCGGTGCGCGCGACGGAAGCGCAGCGGTTCGATCCGGACAACACGCGCCGTCCCGCGGCCGAGACGCAGCGGGTGAGGGAGCCGCTGGAGGCACGCGGCACGCCGACGCAGGGTGAGCGGCAGGCGACACCGGCGACGCGGGCGCGTCCGTCCGGTGCGGCCCGCACGGCGGCGGAGCGCCCGCGGGCCGTGCCCTCGCGTCCCGCCGCCGAGCCGGCGCGGACGAGACCCGAGGCCGAACGCCCGCGAGCAGGTCCTTCGCGCCCCGCCGCCGAGCCGGCGCGGACGCGACCGCAGGCCGAACGCCCGCGCGCAGAGCCGGCGCGGACGCGGCCCCAGGCCGAGCGCCCTCGCGCCGAGCCCGCTCGCACGTCGCCACCGCGTCGCGCGGCTCCGCCTCCGCGCGCCGAGCCGCCGCAGCGCACCGATCCGGCGCGCAGCACGGAGCCGCCGAAGCGCACCAAGGAACCGCCGCCGGATCGCTCAGGTGACCGTGACGGCGCATCGCGCTGACACGGTCGCGCCGACCAACGCACGTTCACGCTGGGGCACCGGCAGTCGCCGGTGCCCTTCGTGCGTCAGGCGCCGGAATTCGCGATCGCGTTGATTGACCCGCTGGTCCGCGATTCCTAGCTTTCGCCGCCGAATGGAAAGTTCCCGCGCCAAGCGCGCCGACCTGTTCGATCCCGCGAGTCTCGCTGCCCT
The DNA here is from genome assembly GCA_964385525.1 of uncultured Gemmatimonadaceae bacterium. GTDB lineage: Bacteria > Gemmatimonadota > Gemmatimonadetes > Gemmatimonadales > Gemmatimonadaceae > DATKCV01. The sequence continues at coordinate 1,364 of CAYLPM010000413.1, read as the reverse complement.
CGGGCACATCGAGATCATTGCGCGCTGGATCGTCGATGGCTTCATCACCGGGCTGCACCGTTCGCCGCGCCGCGGCTTCTCGGTGGAATTCGCCGAGCACCGTCCGTATCAGTTCGGCGATGACCTCCGGTACGTCGACTGGAAGATCGCCGCGCGCGCGGATCGCTGGGTCGTCAAGCAGTTCGAGGAAGAGACCAACCTCCGCGCGACGCTCGTCCTCGACGTGAGCCGATCGATGGCGTGGACCGGCGCCCCGAACCGGCTGACCAAGCTCGCGTACGCCGAGCGGCTCACGGCCGCGCTCGCGCTGCTGCTGATTCGCCAGCGGGATGCGGTCGGCCTCGTCCGCTACGACGACCAGGTGCGCACGTCCATCCCGCCGCGCGCCCGGACGCAGCATTGGCGGCGCCTCATCGGCGCCCTCGACGATCCCGGCGCCGGCCAGGCCTCGCGTGCGCCCGATGCGCTCGAGCGCGCGGCGAGGCTCGTCAACCGACGCGGGATGGTGGTGCTCATCTCCGATCTGCTGATGGACGTGGAGGATGTCGTGCGCGCCGTCCGCTCGCTCGCCGCCGCGGGGCACAACGTCATCGTGTTCCACATCATGGACCCGGCGGAGCGCGAGCTCGCGGCCTCGGGCGATGCGGTGTTCGTCGATCCCGAGTCGGGGCTCAGCGTGCCGGCGACCGTCGCCGAAGTGCGCGCCGAATATCGGGCGACGGTCGAGGCGGCGATCGGCGAGTGGCGCGCCGCGCTCGCGGCCGCCGGCGCGAGCTACGAGACGGTGCTCACCGATTCGCCGTTCGGCGTGCCGTTGCGCCGTGCCTTCGCCGCGCGGCAGGCGCTTCCGTGACCTTTCTCTCGCCGTTCCTGCTCGGCCTGGTCGCGGCCGCGGCCGTTCCGCTCCTCATCCATCTCTGGCGCCGGCGCATCGGCACGCGCGTCGAGTTTCCGGCCGCGCGCTACCTCGCGCGCGCGGAGCAGGAGCACAGCCGGCGGCTGCGGCTGCGCAATCTGCTGCTGATGCGGCTCCGCGTCGCCGCCGTGCTGCTCAGCGCCGCGGCCGCGGCGCGGCCGGTGGCGAATCTCGGCGGCGGCGGTCATGCGCCGACCGCGCTCGCGATCGTGCTCGACAATTCGCTCAGTACGTCGGTCATCATCGGAGGCCGGCCCGTGCTCGCGCGACTGGTGGACGCGGCGCGCGGCGCGCTCGCGCAGGCCTCGCCGACGGATCGGGTGTGGCTGATCACCGCCGATGGGCGCACGTGGGGTGGGGGCACGGCGACGCTGGAGACGGCGCTCGACCAGGTAGAGGCACTCGGCGGCGCCGGCAATCCGCGCGACGCGGTGGCGCGCGCGGCGGG
>CAYLPM010000412.1:0-2796 GCA_964385525.1 uncultured Gemmatimonadaceae bacterium | reverse complement strand
ATCAGCTCAGTCAGTTCGGCATCACGTTCGGCACCGTCGACATGCGGATGCTGGAGAACGAGGTGCGCACCGTCGGCGTGGTCACCTTCGACGAGACACGCATCGCCCAGGTCGCGCCGAAGTTCGGCGGCTTCGTCGAGCGACTGCACGTCGACTTCACCGGCCAGCCGGTGCGCACCGGCCAGCCGCTGCTCGAGATCTACTCGCCCGAGCTGGTCGCGGCACAGGAAGAGCTCCTCGTCGCGCGGCGGCTGGAGCGGACGATGGACGAGAGCGCAGTGCCCGGTGTTCCGGCAGGCTCCTCCAATCTCCTGGCCGCAGCAAGGCGGCGCCTCCGGCTGTGGGACATCTCCGAGGCGCAGATCGAGGACATTCTGCGCACGGGCGAGGTTCGGCGCGCACTGACGCTCCATGCTCCCGCCACTGGCGTCGTCGTCGAAAAGAACGTGGTCGAAGGCCAGGCGATTCAGGCGGGCCAGACGCTCTACACCATCGCTGACCTCTCCGAAGTCTGGATCGACGCCGAGCTCCGCGAGGCGGAAGCGGGGAGTGTGCGTGAGGGCTCGGGTGCGACCATCGAGCTGGCAGCCTTTCCCGGGCGCCCGTTCAAGGGGCGTGTGGAGTACGTCTATCCCACCCTGCAGGAGGTGTCCCGCACGCTGAGGGCTCGCGTGGCCGTGGCCAACTCCGAGGGGAGGCTCAAGCCCGGCATGTACGCGACGCTGCGCATCACCACACCGACCCGGCGGGCGCTCACGGTTCCTGCCTCCGCCGTGATCAGGACCGGCGAGCGGTCCATGGTCTTCGTGGACATGGGCGGCGGCAGCCTGATGCCGCACGAGGTCGAGACGGGTAGCACGGGCGACGAATTCGTCGAGGTTCTCTCGGGCGTCGAGCCAGGACAGCGCGTCGTGACGTCGGCGCAGTTCCTCCTCGACTCCGAGTCGAACCTGGCCGAGGTGATGAAGGCGATGATGGGCCAGATGGGCTCGGGTGACTTGGGCGACATGAAGGGCGTGGAGATGCCCGGGATGCAAATGCCAGAGTCCTCCACCACCCCGAGGAGGTGACCGGCCATGCTGAGACGCATCATCGAGTGGTCGGTGAACCACAAGCTCGTCGTCATCCTCGCCACCATCGCCGTCTCGCTCGGCGGCATCTGGGCGATGCTTCGGACGCCGGTGGACGCGATCCCGGATCTCTCCGACGTACAGGTCATCGTCATGACCGAGTGGCCGGGTCAGGCGCCGGAGCTCGTCGAGGACCAGGTGACGTACCCGCTCTCGACCGAGCTGCTCAAGGTGCCGAGCACGAAGTTCGTGCGCGGGATGAGCCAGTTCGGGCTCTCGGCGGTGTTCGTGGTGTTCGAGGACGACGTGGACCTCTACTGGGCCCGCTCGCGCGTGCTCGAGTATCTCAACGGCGTCCGCGACCGGCTCCCCGAGGGCGCGATGCCCATGCTCGGGCCGGACGCGACGGGGGTCGGCTGGGTCATGCAGTACATCCTCGCCGACACGAGCGGACGGCTGAACCTGGCCGAGCTGCGGGGTCTCCAGGACTGGACGGTGCGTCCCGCACTCACCGCCGTTCCCGGCGTGGCAGAGATCGCCTCGCTCGGCGGTTTCGAGAAGCAGTATCAGATCGAGGTGGACCCGACCAGGCTCCTCGCGTACGACATCTCGTTGGCGCGAGTCGTGAGCGCGGTACAGGCGTCGAACCAGGACGTTGGTGGGCGGGTGCTCGAGATGGGCGGCACCGAGTACATCGTGCGGGGTCGCGGGCGGTTCGACAGCCTGAACGACATTCGCTCCGTGTCGCTGGGAACGGGCCCAGGCGGCACGCCGATCACCGTCGGCGACGTTGCGAACGTGCAGATCGGGCCGGAGATCCGGCGCGGGATCGCCGATCTGAACGGGAAAGGGGAGATCGTCACGGGGTGGGTCGTGATGCGCTTCGGCGAGAACCCGCTCGACGTGATCGACGGCGTGAAAGAGAAGATGCGGGAGCTCCAGAGCGCTCTGCCACCCGGTGTCACTTTCGTCGAGGGCTACGACCGCTCGGGACTCATCGAGGCGGCGATCCACACGCTGCGAGAGAAGCTCGTCGAGGAGGCGATCATCGTCGCTCTGGTGACGGTGATCTTCCTCCTCCACGCCTCGAGCTCGTTGGTCGCGATCCTGACGCTCCCGATCGGAATCCTCATGGCGATCCTCGCCATGCGCGTGCTCGGGCTCAATGCCAACATCATGAGCCTCGGCGGAATCGCCATCGCGATCGGAGCCATGATCGATGCGGCAATCGTGATGGTCGAAAACCTCCACAAGCACATGGAGCGGAACGAGCGGGAGGGGAACCCGCGCACTCGGTGGGAGCTCGTGGTGGACGCCTCGAAGGAGGTCGGGCCGGCACTCTTCGTCTCGCTCCTCATCATCACGCTCTCCTTCCTTCCGGTCTTCGCGTTGGAGGCGCAGGAGGGGCGGCTCTTCAGGCCACTGGCGTGGACGAAGACGCTGGCGATGGCGGCAGCGGCGCTTCTCTCGATCACGCTCGTGCCGGTGATGATGGGTCTGTTCATTCGCGGCAGGGTCAGGCCGGAGGCCGCGAACCCGGTCAATCGGTTCCTCATCCGGATATACCGGCCGGTCATCCACCTCGTGCTGCGGCACAGATGGGCGACGATCGGAGTGGCCGTGGCGGTGCTGCTCGTGACGCTCGTCCCCTGGACGCGGCTGGGTAGCGAATTCATGCCACCGCTGAACGAGGGGAGCGTGATGGACATGCCGTCACTGTTCCCGG